>JAEYVS010000123.1 GCA_023429265.1 Bacteroidota bacterium
ATGTCACTCCTTCGGAGTTTAGCCGGTGTATTTACGTTTAGTGCTACAACAATATCAACCCTTCGGGTTTCGACCTCACCCCACTCACTTTGCGAGTTACCCCTCTCCTTCGTAAGGAGAGGGGGCAAGCAAATGTTTAAGTATTCAGTTTTGATGCCCATCCCAAGCAGGGCTTGGGATGGAGATGTGATATTAGCTCGGGACATTGGTTCGGGGTTTTTTGTTTCAATTTTTGTTTATGAGAGCTATCTTTTGGAAATTCCAATTAATAAAGAAACATTGAATATGAAGATATTTCTGAAAGTGTGGCTGTTAGTTGTGCTTCTGTCAGCCAATTTGAACGCACAGGAGCGGAGGGAAGTTGGCAACCTGGTAATGGAGGGAATTCCAGAGGTGATCCCGGCATCCATCGAGGAAAGATATGAGCAATATTCAAACATGAATAGCGCGGCATTTGAGGATTGGAATTTCCACATGAACGGGATTTTTACATCAACAAGGGCGGGTGAAGTGACACAGATATTTTATGTGAGCGCGCCGGGCGCGGAACCTCAGCAACTTACAAATTTCTCTGAGCCTGTACGAACCGCGATAGGATGTCCGGATACTTCACTGAATGGTTTCATTTATTATAAGGATGAAGGCGGCAACGAGAACTTCCAGATATTTTTTTATGATATGAGTAACGGAGAGAGCAGGATGCTGACTGACGGAGTGTCAAGGAATTCGGGATTTGCCTGGAACAGAGAAGGGACAAAGTACATATACAGAAGCAATAAGAATGATAAAAAGACATTCGATTTTTACATTGCGGATTTTGGGAACCCTGCTAGCGAGAGGCTTTTCCTGGATGTAAGTGAAAGCGGGTGGGGACTCTCGGACTGGAATGAAGCAGGCGACAAACTTCTTCTCAGAAAATACATCGCTGCGACAGAATCAGAAATGTACTTGTATGATATGAATTCCGGAGCATTAACCCGGCTAAACCCCTCGACCAAGAAAATAGCGTACACCAATCTAAATTTTTCATGGGATGGGAGCGGAATATTTTACGTGAGCGATGAGGATTCGGACATAAAGCTGCTCAGGTATTATGACTTCAGTACAACGGCTTCAAAAGTATTAACACCCGGTCTTCAATGGGAAGTAAGCAGTGTAGCGCAATCGGATGGAGGCAGACTGCTTTGTTTCACAACGAATGAGAACGGCTTTTCAAAGGTTTATTTGATGGATGCAACTACCGGGGAATATTCCGAAGCATTGGGATTTCCCGCGTGTACAGTTTCCGGAATCACATTTAACAAGGATAATGCTACATTAGGTCTATCAATGATCACCCCTACAGCAGTAAGGGACGCATACACATATAACATAGACGAAGGGAATCTTACCAGGTGGACGTACAGTGAAATGGGCGGCCTGGATCCATCTACATTTGTTTCTCCTGAAGCTATTTATTATCCGACGTTTGATAATTTGAACGGTGAACCGAGGAAAATTCCCGCGCTTGTTTACAAACCAAAGAATAAGTCCGGTAAGGCACCTGTAATCATCAGTATTCACGGGGGACCGGAAGGGCAATCAGACCCAACATTCAGTTCAACAGTGCAATTCTGGGTTAATGAGCTAGGGGCGGCAGTCATCGAGCCGAATGTGAGGGGTTCGTCCGGTTATGGCAAAACATACCTGGATCTGGATAACGGCTATCTGCGAGAAAATTCGGTGAGGGACATTGGAGCACTTCTTGATTGGATAGCGACACAGCCTGACCTGGATCCGGAGAGGGTCGCGGTAATGGGGGGATCATACGGAGGGTATATGGTGCTGGCATCACTTGTTCATTACAGCAACAGAATAAAGTGCGGAATAGATGTTGTGGGGATAAGTAACTTCACCACATTCCTTGCTAATACAAGCGAGTACAGGGTGGATCTGAGGAGAGTGGAATATGGGGATGAGCGTGATCCACAAATGAAGAGTTTCCTGGACAGCATATCACCGAACAGGCATATAGATAAGATCACGAGTCCTCTATTCATAATACAGGGGTTGAACGACCCGAGGGTACCTGTGACTGAAGCAGAGCAGATGCTTACTGCCTTAAAAGAAAATGACAATGAAGTATGGTATTTGATGGCGAAGGATGAAGGTCACGGATTCGGGAAGAAGTCAAACAGGGTATTTATGATAACTGCTGAAGTAATGTTCCTGGAGAAGTACCTGCTGGGTAAAGGTCTTTAGACAGCAGTTTTTTTATTTTCGATGTCGAGCAGCTTTTTTTCAATCCAAGATTTATCGGAGGTTAGATTTAGGGATGCAAGCTTTTCTTTAATGTCAAAGATCTTCTCTTTTCCCGGTTCAAATTTTGCTTTTAGGAGAAGATTCATTACGTTTATAAAATTTAATCCCTTCTCCCGGGTGATATCGGTAACTTGTTTATGAGTGGTTACCAGATGCCTGAATGAATTTAACTGGGATATAACACTCTCTTCATAGCCGAGCTCAAAAAAGGCTTTTATGAGCAGGTATTTTATGTCAACTTTTAACTGTGAATACTCTGTTTTTACCATTTGCAACGAATCAATTGTTTTATCAAACTCTCCTTTTTCAAAGTGAATCAAAGCTTTAGCGTAATCAGCCATTTCCTTATTATCTCCATACAGGAAATTTTTAAATTTCTTAACGTAATTTTCCGCCCAATCCAATTCACCCACCCGTATCGCAACCAGTACCGTATTTCTGAAATTTAATACTCTGACCCTGTTTATATTGTGTTCTGCATATAGACGGTTTTTTACCTGGAAGTCGTAAAGCTCGAATAAATCTTTATAGAATGACCTGTCTCCTCTATTGATACGGTATGTAGCGATGAATTCAAGGGAGCCTAATAACTGGTGAGCTTCATAAAGAGTGAATTTATGCACCGATTTGAAAAGTTGTTCCTTAAATATTTTGTATTTCTCAGTACTGTCGGGGTCCAATACTGCAGCCATCCTGCTGTAGTATAACTTAATAATATCTGAGTTTTTATATTTTTTATTGTCGATGAAGTCAATCAGTTTTTTGAAATCCATATTTTCGATGTATTCCGTAACAAGCTCTTTACCAATGTCTGCATTCAGGGCATCCTTGTTAATTCTTATATTGGTGTATATGTCACTTAACCTTATTAGAGAATAGAATAACAGGTATTCACCTGTTCTGGCGAGAGATTCATATACGAGTAACTGTTTATCTCTTTGAAGGTGGAAGGAAGTAAAAATCTCTTCCAGCTTAGTAAGTTTTTGAAAGAGCGAAAAATCTATCTGTCTTTTTTCTAATTGTCCGGAAAGGGATTTAAAGTCAGAATTATAAAGTGAATCAAGATTTCTATTCTTTAATTCATTTAAGAGAATCAGTTCTTTTGTGTCATTTTCATTTATGTAAGACTCAATAGAAAGGAATTCTTTTGAAAGCTTTAAAAGCTGTGAACTCAGGTTGCGCATAACCTGATCGTTATATTTTTCACCGGCAAAAAGTTTTTTGTAGAGGCTTTCTTTTGAGACACCACTTCCTTCAAAATGCGGATGATATTTTTTTAATGTGTTGAATAACTTGACTGTGCTTTGGTTTGAATTAAAATAAGGAGAGCTTACAAAATCGGAAAACCTCTTGATTTCATCTTCGGAGAAGGTTTTTAAAACGTTAACGATTTTGCTTTTGTACATTTGAATTGGTTACAATTAGAAAATTCTTCCAGCGCCGAAACAGCTATATAAATCAAACATATAGATAAGATATAATCAAATTTAGTCAAAAATTTTACTGCTTTCAATGATTACAATCTTAATATCTTTATAAACAGTACATTAGGGTTACAATCGATAATTTTTTTATGCCGTGATATTTGATTTTCATTCTAAAACCGCACTTTTTTAGTAAAACCTCTCAAAACGACCACAAATCAACATTACATTTATCAAATCTCTTATTTGAAGTGGGTAGGTATGAATGCGTAGTTTTGTATGTAGTTCTTTGTAAAATGAATTTCGAAGGCATCCAAAATAATTTGTCGGCGAAGCGACACCGCGGAGCAGGAAAGAAGTTTCATAGAAACTAACTGCTAGCCTTCAGCAGTTTCCTGTGGATCGTAATCGCCGGCTATTAGGGTATAGGTTATACAGAAGGCACCGGCAAATATATCTCCCTGCCGGTTTTTGGATGAAACGGATGACATTTTTTAAAACATAAATCAAAAAAAATTACGGAGACAATTTACAATGAAGGCATTATTTAGTTTAATTTTTATTTTCAGCATTTTTGTTAATCTTTCATATTCGCAGACAGATATGGCTCCTGACGGGGTTATAATATCAGATCAGAATGAAGTATCACAGATCAACTCCAGCAATACAGAAGGCGGAGAAGGTCTGCCGAATGTAAGCAAAACTCAAGCCAATACTCAGACAGGTAATCAAACCGATGAGTACGGTTCACTTGTCGGAGCAAATTATTTTCTGACAGGGCTTGGGGCAACCGGAAGCTTCCTGCAGGTAGCTGATGATCCGATATTTGATCAAAATTTTGATGCTACCATTGATGCGTGGATATATCCGACCTTATCGGGCGTCCATATGATCATGACAAAAGGCTCTACGGCAGCGACAGTGACATTTGCATTCTTTGTTGGTAATACAGGTAAATTGGGGTTGAGAATCGGTAATAACATAGCCAGCAGTAATGACGCGAATACAATACCAATAAATACGTGGACTCACGTCGCAGTAGTATGGGAAGACAACGGACCAAACTTTGACGTGAGATTTTATGTAGATGGCCTACAGTCCGGTACAACTCAGTCAGTTGCAGGACCAATGCCATTTAACGCAGACCCGGTACGCATTGGAAGTTCACAGTATAATAATGGAGCGTTTACTGGAATGATCGATGAAGTAAGATTTTGGAACCCGCCATTATCTCAGGCAACAATCAGGGCAAACAGATTCATAGGCTTAGGTGAAATAATAAATTCAAATGCTGAAGGAGATAATTATACAGGCAGCTCCAGTTATACAGGATTATTATCATCGTGGACATTCAACTCAGGCTTCCTTACAGCAATGTTTGATAATGTAGGCGGTAGGAATGGAATACTCCAGGGAGGAGCTGTTGTTGATGACGGTTTATATGGATTTCCAATGCCGTATAATAATGCTTTATATTTTCCCGGAACAGGCGGAGATGATAATATAGTTGATATCAGGGATTCTTCCTCATTTACGGGATTTTTGACATCGGACGGTACGATAGAATCGTGGATCAGATTTGCTTCTAATCCATCTTCAACAACTCATTTAATCTCAAAAGGAGCAACGTCTCCGACTACATCGTTTCTTCTTGGTGTTAATACCAGCGGTCAGTTGTTCTTTAATATTGCAGGTAACGCCGTAACGGGAAAAGGTTCGATAAATACATCAGACTGGAATCACATAGCAGTGACGTGGAACAGAGTCGGCGGCGATTACATAGTAAACTTCTTTCTAAACGGGCAGCTGGATACTACACGCACAATGACATCACCGGTAATGCCTGTAAATTCAGATGTAATAAGACTTGGTGAGTCAGAAGCTTTTGCAGGTGGAGTGAGTCCGGTAAACGCATATATGGATGGAGTGAGATTCTGGAATGAAGATATGGAACTGGATACTTTGAAGAAATTAATGTTCGGTACATCATCTGCAGTAGGCGAGGTTGTTGGTAATAGATTGCTTGCTTCTTGGGGATTTGACGGGCATATGGTTCCAGAGGGACGATTTTCTACGATGAGAGGAACATTCTCAACCGGAACATCCAATAACTGTAGGTTCAGTTCATATACGAATGAGGCTAGTGTCTCAGGGAACGTATTGTCACTTGATCTATTTGGATATCCGACGACGGTTAGACGTCCCGGCAACAATGAGAGCGCATTCCCCTATGGTTTTTATACAAAACCATCATTTACGGCGGTACCTGATAATAACACTACCGGTATATCCGAAGTGATCACTGTCGGACCGTCATTCCCGGATAATGATGTAACCAGCGCAGAATTATTTCTTTCAATCGAAGGAACAAGAGTAAGTGACCTGGAAGTAACATTGACTGCTCCTAACGGTGAATCCAGAACAGTAATGGCAAACAACGGCGGCACAAATAATAATGTTCTGACGATATTCTTTGACGGGGCTGCAGAGGAACTGAGTTCGACAGAATTTCTTGCGCCGTGGGCAAACTCAGTAAAGCCAAACCAGTCGTTTGGTAACTTTGGTAATTCCCCTGCAAGAGGTGAGTGGACATTGAAGGTTGTGGATGCAACAAACGGAACACTTCATACACTGCTTGGATGGGGTATCAGGCTGAATAATTCAAATACAGTGGGAATACAGCAATTATCAGCTGAAATACCATCTAAATTTGAGCTGGCTCAGAACTATCCGAATCCGTTCAACCCGACAACAAGTATTAAGTTTGCTCTACCGAAGAGCGGTTTTGTATCGCTCAAAGTATATGACATAGTGGGTAAGGAAGTAGCTACATTGGTAAATGAGCAGCTAACTGCCGGCACCTACGAGCATAATTTCAACGCATCGGCATTATCCAGTGGTGTTTATTTCTACAGGATCGATGCGGATAACTTCACCGAGATCAAGAAAATGATGCTGGTCAAATAAGCCGTAAGACTGTTTGAACAGTCCCGCTTTAGCGGTGGCTGGTGAAGTAAGAGTAGTAATTTTTTTTCATTCGTTTTTTCCCTGTTAAAGCCCTTCTGCGATGAGCGGAAGGGCTTTTTATTCAGCCACGAATTATTACTAATTTTCGCGAATTGCATAAATAAATATCTTCTATTCCTAATCATCACTGATTAAAATCTACGAATATATAAGTTACACTAACTGAGTTATAATGCTCCTTTTGCAGCAAAGTAACTACCAAAAAAGAAGTCGCGACGGCGATAGAGTCCTGGTTACATTCAGGAAAAATTTTATTAGTGAGGAATTAAATTATTTTATATATTGATGTAAGAATTTAATCAAACCAGGATGAAAAATTTTACAATCACCTTAATTTTAATTTCGATTGCAATAAGTCAGGATTTAAATGCTCAGTGGCAGACATTTACAAATCCATCCGACAAAGCACTACACAGTGTATATTTTCTAAATACTTTAACCGGTTATACCTGCGGTGACACAGGAACAGTCTTAAAAACAACAACCGGAGGTACAATATGGAGTAACAGCAACTCAGGCATTCCTAACAATATTAATATGATTGACATTCAGTTTTTGAATGATAATACAGGATATTGCATAGGCGGTGTAGGGTCGATATCCGGAAGAGTTTATAAATCCACCAATGGCGGAAGCTCCTGGACCCAGGTGTTTGATACCACGGGAACAGGATTCAGAGCATTGTATTTTGTGAATGCGAACACAGGATGGGTTGCCGGCGCAAACGGTGTTGTAAAGTACACATCAAACGGCGGCACTTCATGGCAATCAAGAAATGTAAATGTTTCATCCTTAACAGATGTTTTTGCATTCTCAGAGGATGTGGTATTTATTACAGGATTTGGGAGCGCAGGAAGCATAGTCAGATCCACAAACGGAGGTCAATCGTGGATATTCACGAGTGTCCCATCTGATTTTGCCGATGTAAGATTTGTGGCATTTACTAATGTAACTACCGGTTATATGGGTGGTTTAAAATTTGGGGGGAATGGTATAATGGGAAAAACCACTAATGGCGGACTAAATTGGTTTGTTTTACCGGGTTTTGAAGGACCAACACCAATTGAAGGAGCGGCAGTAAGCGGAAATACGGCATTGATTGTCAGGACAGATGATACATTATCATATACAATAGATGGGGGAGCAACCTGGGAAAAACAATATGTTCAAACCGGGGGATTCGATAAAAGTATTTCAATTAAAATGGGATTAGGATGCATAGTTGGCCGAAATTCGATTGCAATAAATACGGGAGTCAGTGTAAACCAGATTTCCAGTGAAATACCAATGAAATTTGAGCTTGCACAGAATTATCCGAATCCGTTCAACCCGACAACAAGTATTAAGTTTGCTCTACCGAAGAGCGGTTTTGTATCGCTCAAAGTATATGACATAGTAGGTAAGGAAGTGGCAACGCTTGTAAATGAGCAGTTGACTGCCGGAACCTACGAGCATAATTTCAACGCATCGGCATTATCCAGTGGTGTTTATTTCTACAGGATCGATGCGGATAACTTCACCGAGATCAAGAAAATGATGCTAGTCAAATAAGCTTAAAGCTGTTTGAACAGTCCCGCCCGCCCCGCGTTAGCGGGGTTAACGGTGGACCGGTGAAGTAAGATTAGTAATTTTTTTCATTCGTTTTTTCCCTGTTAAAGCCCTTCTGCGATATGCAGAGGGGCTTTTTTATTGATGTGTTTTTACCGCGGACGGCCCAAAGGGATTTTACCGTGGAGATGCAGAAGGAGTTTAACCACAGAGGGCACAGAGGTTTAATTTTTATTTTTTTTCTTCCAATTCAATAATACCGTCTGGTGGATCTTCTATGAAATATATTTCAGTGGGTGTCATTTGGCATTCCAAACTTTTGAAATTTTTATTTTCTTTCAAGAGTATGGCTCTATCGTAATATCTGATACTATTATAAATATTTGTTGAGTCTAATGATTTAATACACAATGGATCTGAAAGTGTAAAAATAGCATCAATTTTTAGTTCACCGGATCCTCGCTGGTATATTTTAAATCGATAGTTATAATTATCGACTTTTTCAACAAGTTCAAGCCATTTCCCCCCTGCAAAAAGTGAATTTTCAGGTATGTTATCAGGCCGATTTTCAATAAGTAAAATATCTGAGATTTTTTTACTAAAAATTAAAAATCCCAAGAAGACAATCACTATAATTGAGCTGAATATTAACAATGTCCTTTTCATACATTAATAATAATAATTAGTGGATGTTATAACAAGGATTATTACCTCACCCCGCCTTCGGCACCCCTCTCCTTGGTTAGGAGAGGGGACAGGGAAATTTTAAGCTTTGATAATTTTTATAAATCATTATTATTGTTTAATTTACGTGTTTTCACGTATAAGCTCATTTTCCAACTGTATTTAAATGAATTATTCCTTCTTTTTCTCCATTGCATTTATATTGTATAAATGGTAATTTATCAATTCGTGTAAAAAACGCATTAAGTTTATATATTTAAAGGAAATGAAAGCAGCAATAGCAAGGTCTGTAAGGACAACGAAATTTTCGAAGAGGGAAGAGAATCCCGAGCAGTGGTACGTTGTGGATGCCGAGGGTAAGACGCTTGGCAGAATGGCGAGTGAGATAGCGAAGAGGATCCGCGGGAAGATGAACGCGAGATTCACACCGAATATGGACACAGGCGACTGGGTTGTGGTAGTAAACGCGGAGAAAGTAAAAGTATCCATTAAAAGAGAAGAGCAGAAGGAATATCTTCGCCACACTCTATATCCGGGCGGACAGAAGAGCGTATCTTATAGAGAGATGCTTCAGAAACATCCGGACAGGATCATCAGGCTTGCAGTGAAGCGAATGCTTCCCAAGACAAGACTGGG
>JAEYVS010000144.1 GCA_023429265.1 Bacteroidota bacterium
TTTGCTGCTACCCCAACGCTTTCGGTTCCTCTGTCGGCATTATAGCCCTCATAACAGCCTATCATTCCAACTGCAAATCCAAAGAAAAAGGTCTTTATGGATGAAGGAACAACTGTCATGAAATCTACGCTCGAAAAGGATTCTCTTATGAATATCGAAAACGGCATCCCGCCTCCCACCGTATTTACAGCAACATATCCCCCAATCAAAGCAATGAAATCAGCATAAAACACAAGCAGCGGTAGCATCAATGCCGAGGCTGCTACCCTGGTAACCACAAGATAATTATAAGGATTCGTACCTGATATTTCCATCGCATCGATCTGTTCGGTTACCTTCATCGAACCAAGTTCTGCTCCGATGCTTGAACCGATCTTACCTGCGAAGATCAATCCTGTAATAACAGGTCCTATTTCAAGAATTACAGCAAGTGCCACCATTGATGGTACCATCATTTCAGCACCGAATTTTGCCAGAGAGGGGATAGATTGTATTGTAAGAGTCAGCCCTATTATGAAGCCTGTAATTCCAACCAGACCAATTGACTTATATCCAATCTGGTAGCATTGTTTTAGAAACTCCTTTGTCTCGTAGGGCGGCTTTACGATCTCAACAAAAAATCGCATGGCAAACCTCGCCATGTCTCCGACCTTAAAGAAAAAATCCTGCGTCGAAACCGGCAGTATGTCATCAATCCATTTTATTCCTGTCTTTGCCAATAATCGGTTCTTTAATGTTTACGCCTTATATTAAGATCTATGAATGGATTTGCAAAACCAAGTATTATCCCGAATGAAAAATCCAGTGTATTGTTTCTGTCTGCTCCGTCTATGAAGGTGTATCTTGCCTTCACGTGAGGGTAAAATAATAGTTTGTCATTCCGAATGGAAAATCCGTACGATACCTGCGGAAAAAATCCGTGCGAATCAAAATCAGTGAAATATCCACCGCCTATAGAAAGTACACCGCTTGTCTGAAGCATATTTGAAGGTTCAAGGTCGCTGGTTAGATAATCATAGTTTGCTGAAAACCTAAGCTGATTTTTATTTAATGACCTGAATAAGAATGTATACTCAGCTCCAAGCCTGTATTCCCCAAATGACCCAAACCCAAGTGAAACCTCTTTAGTAAGCCCAACCGTAGCGCCGTCGTCAAATACAAGTATTGGATTTAACAGGTACAGAAATATAACCAGCCCCAGTGCTAGTGGAAGTGTTGAATTCTGTTCCTTAAATTCTGGAGAGGGAAGTCCTTCTGGCTTATAGAGCTCGTTTGATTCAAGGAAGTTGAGCCTGTCCTTGAATGCAATTGATGTTGTATCAATCCCTGCATTTACCTGAGCTTGTAATAGAGGTGCCGAAAAGGTCAAAAGAATTAGCAGTATCAGTAAGAGTTTTTTTAAGACCTTTATCATCCGGTAGAAATAAATTTACGACTCCATTAATTTATCGAACGCTTTGAAATATTTTTCATTGGCTTCCTGAGTTGTGATATTGATCTCATCGTTGATCTCGATCTTTTCTCCGCCCGTAGTTCCGATTATCTTGAAAGGCACGTTATGCTTTTCACACACAGACCGGACTTTTTCTGTCTTATTCTCCTCAGCCGAAACTACTATCCTGCTTTGGGTTTCGCCGAATAACTCGAAGTCCTTCCTATTAATATAATCGAAATTTACTTTACATCCTATCATCTTATTCTTGTTCATTATGCTCGACTCCACTAGTGAGACAGAAATGCCCCCCTCTGAAATATCGTGCGCCGATTTTATCAGTCCGTTCTTTATGAGTTCAAGAGTACAGTCCTGCAATGCTTTTTCTTTGTCGAGGTCAAGCTGTGGAGAATCACCCGTCACCTTTTTATGTATGAAATTCAAATACTCGCTTCCGCCAATCTCATTGCTGTTCTCTTCACCTATGAGTATTATCACATCACCTTCATCTTTGAAATGACTCGTCATTACTTTATCTACATCATCGATCAATCCTATTATCCCTATCGTAGGAGTAGGGTACACTGCGAAGTCCTGCGATTCATTGTAAAAGCTTACATTACCGCCTGTTACGGGGGTACCGAACTTCCTGCACGCGTCACCAATGCCTCTGATAGCCTCAGCAAATTGAAAATACACTTCAGGGTCATACGGATTCCCGAAATTCAAACAGTTGGTTATGCCCAGAGGCTGCCCCCCTGCGCAAACTACATTCCTTGCGCATTCACTTACGGCAATGATGCCTCCCATATACGGATTCAGATACACGAACTTACTGTTGCAGTCTACCTTCATCGCCAGTGCTCTGTCCGTTCCTTTGATCCTCACTACTGAAGCATCGCCTCCCGGCATTATTACTGTGTTAGTTCTCACCTGCGAATCATATTGTCTATAGACCCACGTCTTATTCGCAATGTTGGGAGATGTTAAAAGCTTTAACAACGTCTCAGTATAATCCGAAGGTTCAGCTATTGTCTCCATGTCAAAACCTCTCGTCACTAAAAGATATTCCGGCTCCTTCT
>JAEYVS010000185.1 GCA_023429265.1 Bacteroidota bacterium
CTGATGAAGATGTAAAGCAAATGGAAGACCAGATCAATGACAGGATGGATAAGGATTATAACCTGGTGAAAAATAAAGGAGCTGATTCATTTGATGAGGCAGATAAACCGCTGGCCGTATCAAAAGATGAGATGAATGAAAAGATGACAGCTGATCCGACAAAGGTAAGCGCTGAAGAACTGGATAAAGTTGTGAAGGCATTAACAAACGTGCCGGAAGGGTTTACGATTCACCCTAAGCTCAAGAAATTCGTCGAGAGCAGGGGACATTTCCCGCAGGAAGATGATTTTAAGGTGGACTGGGCATTTGCAGAGTCACTTGCTTTTGGTACGCTGATGCTGGAAGGCACCCCAATCAGGCTAAGCGGACAGGACAGCGCGAGAGGGACATTCTCACAAAGGCATTTGATGCTCACCGACGTAGAGACAGGAGCTGAAATTATTCCTTTAAATCAGCTGGATACCGATGCAAAAGTCGAAGTTCTGGACAGCTTACTAAGTGAAGCAGCTGTTTTAGGTTTTGAGTATGGGTACAGCACTGCAGATCCTATAACACTGGTGATGTGGGAAGCCCAGTTCGGAGATTTCGCGAATGCGGCGCAGGTGATCATAGATAACTTTATCTGCTGTTCATATACAAAATGGGATCTTCCTAATAATGTTGTGATGCTATTGCCTCACGCGCAGGAGGGCCAGGGACCGGAGCATTCGAGCGCAAGGCTGGAAAGATTTTTGGCATTATGCGCCGATGATAATATGTTCGTGACCAATCCAACGACGCCGGCTCAGTATTTTCATTTATTGAGAAGGAGAGCGAAGGCGAAATTCCCTAAACCGCTGGTAATAATGACGCCTAAGAGCATACTCAGGGATAAGATGGCCGTGTCTGCAGCGAAGGATTTTATGGAGGGACAATTTCATGAGGTGATCAATGATGATAGAAGTGATAAAGAAAATTTTAAGAGGGTGATAATAACGAGTGGTAAGATTTACTATGATGTTATGAAACAAATGGAAGCTGATAAAGTAACAGATACAGCTGTGATCAGGATCGAGCAATACTATCCGTTCCCGGAAGAATCACTGAAAGAAATGCTCGGTGAATACAAGAATGCTAAGGAAGTGATATGGCTTCAGGAGGAACCTGCAAATATGGGAGCGTGGCCGTTTCTTTCACTAAGACTTCCAGAAGTGCTTTCGAAAGGTCAAGAGCTTCGCGCCATAAAGCGCAAACCAAGTGCTAGCCCTGCTCCAGGATCAAAAAAGAAATTTGACAAAAGCCAGGAGTGGCTGGTAAAAGAAGCACTGGGTTTGAGTTCATAGAGTTTGTAGAGTTTATGGAATAAGTAGAGTAAAAGCCCCGGAAAAACCGGGGTTTTTGTTTAGTAATGTTTTTGCGATTTTGGTATATTTTCGGTATTCACAAAATTCAGCGGTATGAAGAAATATACTCTATTAATAGTAATATTCTGTTTTTATGCCACAGGGTATTCGCAGGAAAAATTAGATTATCCTGAAACAAGGAAGGTGGATGTCGTGGACGATTATTTCGGGACAAAAGTAGTAGATCCTTACAGATGGCTTGAGGAGTACGATTCACCTGAGGTGGGAGAATGGGTTAAGAAGCAGAACGAGCTGACGGAAAGCTATCTCAGCAAGATCCCATTCAGGGAAAAGATCAGGGAGAGGCTGACAGGACTTTGGGATTACGAAAAATACTGGAAGCCATTCATAGCCGGCGGTTACTATTTCTATTATAAAAATGACGGTATGCAGAATCAGTACGTGCTGTATAAGCAGAAGGATATGGATTCCGAGCCTGCAGTATTCATCGATCCGAATACTTTTTCCGCGGACGGGACAGTAGCCTTGGATGATATATTTCCATCGAATGACGGAAAATACATTGCGTACAGCATCACCAGGTCGGGTTCGGATTGGAGAGAGTTTTATGTTATGGACATAGAGACAGGCACCCTCCTGGATGATCATATAACGGACATCAAGTTCTCTGACGCTTCCTGGCATAAGGACGGGTTTTATTATAATAAATATCCCGTACCGGAGAAAGGTAAAGAGCTTTCGGCAAAGAACGAATCACCCAAGGTATATTACCATAAGCTTGGAACGCCACAGTCAGAGGATTTATTAATTTACGAAGATAACGATAATCCGGAAATGTTCCTAAATGTATATGCGTCGACTGATGAAAGATATTTATTTATGAGTAATTATTCCGGCGGCAAAAAAGGTAACTACCTGGCATTCAAGGACCTTGAGAAAGGTGATAGAGAATACACTGTGATCTACCCCGGTTATGATGACAGCTATTGGCCGGTAGAGACAGTAGGTGAAGACATATACATTTACACGAATGCAAACGCACCAAGGGGCAAAGTAATAAAATATAATTCTGCAAGCGGTGAAATCGTAGAAGTCATTTCTCACAAGGACGAGGTACTGGAAGAAATTAACATGGTTGGCGGAAAACTTATTGCTCAGTACCTGAAAGATGCTACATCGAGGGTTTACATTTATGACCTGCAGGGAAATTTCGAGAGAGAGATCGAATTTCCCGCACCAGGAAATGTATCAGGTCTTGAAGGAAATAAAAACGATAAGGAAACATTTTATTCGTTCACCTCTTACAATTACCCTCAAACGATTTATAAGTACGACATCGAAAGCGGAACGTCATCTGTCTTTAAGAAGCTGTCCGTGGATTTCAATCCGGAACAATATGAATCAAAGCAAGTCTTTTATACGAGTAAAGACGGGACGAGGGTGCCGATGTTCATCACACATAGGAAGGGAATAAAACTCGATGGAAATAATCCTACTCTGTTATATGGATATGGAGGATTTAATTCCAGCACTCTTCCGTCATTTTCAACCTCACGAATAGTATTTCTTGAAAATGGCGGTGTTTACGCAGCTCCGAATATTCGCGGAGGCGGTGAGTACGGTAAGGAGTGGCACGAGGCAGGGATGTTCGATAAAAAACAGAATGTCTTTGATGATTTTATTGCCGCGGCAGAATATCTGATAAAAGAGGGTTATACTTCGAGCGAAAAGCTCGCTATTTCAGGAGGTTCAAACGGAGGGCTGCTCGTAGGCGCGGTTACAAACCAACGCCCCGACTTGTTCAGGGTTTCATTCCCCGCGGTGGGAGTGATGGATATGCTGCGGTACCAGAAATTTACAATAGGGTGGGCGTGGACATCTGAGTACGGAACGAGCGACAGCGTGAAGGATTTTGCGAACTTATATTCGTACTCACCATATCATAACGTGAAGTCAGGGTTAAATTACCCGGCGATATTTGTTACGACATCAGATCACGACGACAGGGTAGTGCCAAGCCACTCGTATAAGTATGTTTCGGCATTACAGGATATGTATGATGGGAGCAATCCAATGCTTATCAGGATAGAAACCGATGCCGGGCACGGATACGGAAAGCCTACGGATAAGGTGATCGCGGGACAGACGGATATGTGGGCGTTTCTATTCTATAATATGGGGATTAATTTATTCGAGGGATTGTAAGTTTATGAGTTTTAGCCACCTAAGACACTAAGGTATCAAGACACCGAGTTTTTAACTGCATAGGACGCAGAGAAGGCGCAGAGAAAACGCAGAAGCGTTCCCAAACAGGACCCCCGTTTTCACGGGGACAAGGTTTGGGAACGAGGATAATATTAAATTGATTTTGGAGTAACAATTTCAAGTAATTCTAATCTTGCGTCGCGGATGGAGTCGGTGTTTATCACTGCCAGAGGGGTTTTGAGCTTTTCTTTGTAACGTGAGTCGTAGTATTTTGTTATCATTAGTTCTGTGAATGCGTGTGTGTCCCCAGAACTCAAGAGCACTATCGCGTTCATATACACTTCTTTACTGAGTTTTTCCTTCAGAAACCTTTCATTCTTGATCATTATCTCCAGCATCGGCTCTATGCCCCTATTGTCACGTCCGAAGTAGTCTTTTACGATCCGCTTTACCCGGGTTTCGAGTGATGATTCCAGTTTTACCGTAGGGCTGGTCTGCATACCGTCAGATAAATTCTTAGGTATAAAAAACCTTCCCACCTTCCTGGATTCGCTTTCAATCAGATATGTGCTGTGATATTTCCCCGGGGCTTCTATTCTCCGGATGATGTCAGCGAATATGTTGTTTTCGAATGCTGACTGGTTTTGTACCGGTTCATAGCTTAGATTATCATAAGGCACCTGCCCGAATAAGCTGGAGTAATGACGGGCGGCGAATTCAAGATCTATGACCGGGATGTCCGGTTTCACAGCGTTAAGCAATTCGGTTTTACCTGAACCGGTGAGTCCCGAGAGTTCGATCAATCCGAATGGAAGCGTCTCTTGCGCGAAAAATTCATTCACAATAGCACGGTAAGCTTTGAATCCTCCCGTCATTTTAGAGGGGGAGTAGCCCAGGTCGGAGATCATTTTCGCGAGGTAACTGCTTCGCCCTCCGCCCCGCCAGCAGTAAACATTTATATCCTTGTCTTTTGCCTCGTGCTCGTCCAGAAAGCGTGAAAGAGCTTCGGCTTTTGGATCGGCATACTTCATTGCCAGCCAAACCGCTGCCTGCTGTGAATATTTTTTATAGATCAACCCCACGTAATGGCGTTCGATGTTGGAGAGGACGGGAAAATTCATTGCGCCGGGTAGATGTGATTCATCAAATTCTTTTTCAGAGCGTGCGTCTATCAGGAGAGTATTGCTGCTATTCAGTACTTCCTCTGCGTCAAGCCTCTTCCAGTCGTAGCTTTTAAATATCTCATTCAGCGTAGGAGTATTTTTGTCCACTACACTGCGGATGTAAGAGAATAGTTCGTTATCTGAACTAAAATTCATCAAATTTATAAAGTTATAAAGTTCGTCAAGTTAACTTTGCCACTGGGACACAGAGTTCACTGAGAATTAAGTCACGGAGTTTACTAATCACAATCCCTAAAAGTTGTTGGTGACGCTACGCTATAACACCAAGGGAAATAATAATGTTAGTGGCTAAAGCCTAAAAAATTGATATTTATTTCACCACGAGCTGAAGCTCGTGGCAATTCATACTCATAGTTTATTATAGTCGAAAATTAGTTTACCTGAACCTTCTTCAGCTATGCCGATGATGGAGGCGGATTCGACTCCGTTGTTTTTTAGATCGAATAACAGTTCTTCTGATCTTTCTGCCGGAATGGAGATAAGTAAGCCTCCCGAAGTTTGTGGGTCATAAAGAATATGTTCGAGTGCCTCGTTTACGTGTCCTTCGCTTATGACATTATCCTGTGTGTAAGTCCGGTTTGATTTATCGCCGCGAGTCCAGAGTTTTTGCGCGATCGCGTCCATTGCGCCGCCGAGTATCGGCAGATCATTTACTTTGATCCGTAATGAGACTTTGCTTGCCTGAGCCATCTGCATTGCGTGCCCCGCGAGACCGAATCCCGTTATGTCAGTGCAGGCAGATGCGTTATGTTTCACCATTAGTTCGGCGGCGTTCTTATTTAATGTCGTCATTGAGGTGATCAGAGCGTTGTAAATATTCTCATCAAGTGAGCTGAATTTCACGCAGTTATTGAGCAGACCTGTGCCGAGAGCTTTTGTTAATATGAGAATGTCTCCGGATTTTGCTCCGGCATTGGATTTTAAATGCCCGGGATTTATAGTCCCTGTGATCGCTAGACCGTACAATATACTTTCTATATCCACTGAGTGGCCGCCTATTATGGGAGCGCCCGCTTCCTTCATTTTATCTGCTCCGCCTCGGAGAATTTCTTTTAGGATGGCGAGATCTTCAGTCTGCGGAAATGCCACGATGTTAAGCCCGTTAAT
>JAEYVS010000242.1 GCA_023429265.1 Bacteroidota bacterium
TGTGCTTGCTTTTTTGCTATATGTTCTGTTAAAAATATGTTGAAATTGATGTCCAATGTGGGTTATTAAATTGTAATATGGTTTTTGTTTATTGATATTTTCGATATATTAATATATTTTAACAAACCAAAATACTAGAAAATTATGCCAAAAGTAGATCTCGAGCTCCTTCATGACGGCATAGCTGTCCTAAAACCCAAAGGGAATTTTGTAGGAGGCGATGAAACTGATGATTTGAAACAGGAAATAGCTAAACTTCAGGAACAGGGTAATTTGAAACTTGTAATTGATTTAGGTGATGTATTGTATTTGAATAGTACCGCACTCGGAGTATTAATTTCTGCACACGCAAACTACTCAAAAAGAGAAGGAACTGTTAAAATCTGCCAGCTTAATAAAAATCTTGAAAACCTTTTTGTAATCACAAAACTTGCTTTAATATTCGATTCATACGCTACATTAGATGAAGCCGTAAAAAGCTTTTCCGAGGGCAAATAGTTTTTCCCGGCTTGATTTTTTTTGCTTTTACTTAAAAACATTTTAAAAAATAATATAAAACCTTTGATTAACCCAGGAGGTTTATTCTAGATGAAACAATCTGCATTCACAATTGTACTCGTGTTAATTTCTTTAGTTGTTTCCGCTATAGTATTTTACTTTGTATTCGGAAACCCCGCAAACTTTGATGAAACAGGTGCTGTCCCATTAAACATTATGGGCGCTGTTTATCATGGTGGTCCGGTTGTTATAGTTCTTATGGCTCTCAGTATTATGGTTATTACATATACAATTGAGAGACAGCTTTCTCTAAGCAAAGCAAGAGGAAAAGGTCCTATCGAGCCTTTCTTAAAGAAAGTCCAACACCTTCTTACTGAGGGTGATATCGAAGGTGCTATGGCCGAATGTGATAAGCAAAAAGGTTCCATTGCCAATATTCTCAAACAGGGTCTCGAAAGATACCAGGTTTTAGCTGGCAATCAGAAACTCGAACCCGAAGAAAAACTTCAGGAAGTACAAACAGCTATCGAAGAAGCTATGATGCTCGAAGTTCCTCTCTTAGAGAGAAATCTCGTTGCTCTGTCTACTATCGCTTCTGTTTCTGTACTTGTTGGTCTTTTCGGAACGGTAGTTGGTATGATCAGAGCGTTCCAGGCTCTTGCAGCTGCTGGAACACCTAATGCTGCTGAACTTTCAGGCGGTATCTCTGAAGCTCTTATCAATACTGCAGGTGGTCTGTTCGGCGCTATCGTTGGTACTATTGCTTACAACGTATATACTACTAAAGTTAGCAACATTACTTATATGATCGATGAAGCTACTTATAATATGCTTCAGATTTTAGCATTCAGATCGAGAAAAGCACAGGCTTAATTCGTTAATTTATTGAAACCTATGGCTTTATTTTCGTGTTAAAATTATAAAGCTATAATACAGGAAAAATTAAATTATGGGAAAATCCAGATCAACAAAGAAACCGGGTATTAATATCGATATGACCCCGCTTGTTGACGTAATTATGCTTCTGCTCACTTTCTTTATGCTGACCGCTACATTTAAAGCTGCAGAGTCAGAACTCGTGGAGGTGTCACTTCCTCAGTCCGTTAATACCGACTCTACCAGGCTGCCGGAACAGGATATTCTGACTCTTACTCTTACACCGGCAGGAGATATATGGGTGGATGTTGACAGCTATGAAGTAAGAAAAGAAGTGTTCGGTGACGCGTTCGGTATTGGGTTGTATCATCCGGATTCAACTTCTAAAAGTGAGTTTGAATTGACAGGTAAAGTAGGTGATAAAGCTCTTAACAGATCAGTGCTGTTATTAGATAAAGAAGGCTTTGAAAAAGTCATTAATGACCTGAGGATCGCGCTAAAAAATATGTCTGATAATGCGAGAGACTATAAGTTGGTGATCAAAGGCGACAGGGATGCCAATTACGGCGTCGTCGAAGATCTGATGACTTCATTAAAAGCGACTAAGAACACCCGATTTGCTTTGGTAACGGACCTTAAGTCCGATTAAAATTTAAAAAATGGCTATTATTAAAAAAAATAACCGGGAGATTTAATTATGGCAGGTGGCGGTGGTTTCGAAGCTGCGGAGTCGTATAATAAACGGCAGAAAAAATACCAGCGAGGAAAAAAGCTTGGCGTAAGAATTGACATGACACCTATGGTGGATGTTATTATGCTTCTGCTTACTTTCTTTATGCTTACAACTACTCTGGCTACTCCCCAGGTGATGCAGATAAATTTGCCAAAAGGTGAAGAAGAGGATGTCGTAAAAGTTGAAGCCAATAACGTTTTATACGTCAGGGTTTCAAAGCTTGGAAATATTTACTTCTCACAAGGTACTGCTGATAACCAGGAAACAGCTCCGGAAAACATAAATATTCAAAACCTCAGGTCTGAACTCGAAGCAAGGCACAGAGCCAATCCCAATCTTATGATGCTCCTCAAATTCGATCGCGGTATGAAATACAATCTTATGGTTGATATTCTCGACGAGATCAATAGAGCTGAAATTGATAAAAGATACACTTTCATGCCAATGGAAGGGCTCGACTTTGAAATTGTTGAAAGAGCAGGCGGATAATTTATTTTTAATTTGATTATAAGCGGTATCCCGAAAGGTTTACCGCTTTTTTTATATACTAACCTTTATTTAAATTTAACTATCAACTATAAAATATGACAAATCATCCGTTCCATTTTTCATTTTTAATTACTGACATTGCACAGGCAAGAAAATTTTATGGCGAAACCCTTGGTTGTCCTGAAGGAAGAAGCACAGATTCGTGGATAGATTTCGATTTCTATGGAAATCAGCTTTCCCTGCACATTACCGATTCTGTGCCCGAGGCAGAGATGTGCGGAGTGGTTGATACAATAGCTGTACCCATTCCCCACTTTGGCTGTATCATACCCTGGGACGGCTTCCATCAACTCGCCGGAAAGCTCGAAAACGCAGGCGCTGAATTCATCATAAAGCCTACTACAAGATATGCAGGAGAGCCGGGTGAGCAGGCAACTATGTTCTTTAAAGACGGATGCGGCAACAGCCTTGAAATGAAAAGCTTCCGTCACCCTGAACATATTTTCACCAAATAATAATTCAGGTGGATGAATTCATCCCCTTGGGGATTACTTTTTAGCCAAAAATTGTATCTGTAATTTATTAACTTATGGCTGATATGCTTAAACAAGATACAAGATTTGATTAAATATTATCTCCGTTTTGCTTATTTATGTGTCATTCTACTTGCCATTTTGGGAGCAGCTGGGCTTTCTTATGCCCAGCAGTCTCAGCCTCAGCAGCGTGCCCCTGATAAGATCGATAAATACGTCGTCGATAAGACCGGCACTCTCACACAGGACCAGATAAATTACCTGATGAAAAAGCTGGTGAATTTCGAAAAGGAAACCTCAAACCAGCTGGTAGTCGTTGTGATACCTTCCCTTAATGGGGAACCAATAGAGCAGGTGGCTTTCAGGCTCGCTGAAGAAAATAATGTCGGGCAAAAAGGAAAGGACAATGGTGTGCTGCTCCTTATTGCTATGAATGACAAAAAGATGCGTATAGAGGTCGGCTATGGACTCGAGGGATCATTGCCGGATGCTACAGCGCTTTCAATAATTAATAACGAGATTAAACCCGAATTCCAGAAGGGCGATTTTTTCACCGGTATTGACAATGGTGTCGAAGCCATCATTTCCGCTACGAAGGGAGAATACACCCCCGAAGAAAGCGGTGACGGCTTTGATATTGGTATCTGCGGCATACCTTTTTTTGTGATAGGCATATTTGGCGTGATATTCTTTATGATTGTATTCTCTGTCATCCAGAGCATATTTGGATGCGGCAAAGGATGGACTAAAGGCGGCAGCGCTAAAAGCGGAGCCGGTGGCTGGTGGAGCAGCGGCAGTGGTAGCAGTTGGTCGAGCGGTAGCTCAGGAAGCAGTTTCGGAGGTTTCTCGGGCGGTGGTGGCTCTTTTGGCGGAGGCGGTGCCAGCGGAGGCTGGTAATTAACTTTTAAAATATGAGCGTTAAATTTCTCAAAAAATTCCTTTCTGACGAAGACCTTAAAAAGATTTCTCTCGAAATTGCCAAGGTCGAAAGCAAAACATCGGGAGAGCTGCGTGTATGCCTCAAAAACAAGCGTGGTATACTCCAGGGTAAGTATACTCCCCGTGAACTGGCTATTAACGAGTTTATGGTCGCCGAAATGGATAATACAAAAGATAAAACGGGAGTGCTGATTTTCATCCTCTTCGGTGAAAGAAAATTTGAAATAGTTGCCGACGAAGGCATAAACAATAAGATCCCCGATGACAGATGGCACGATATTGAAGTCGAAATGACAGAAGACTTTAAAAAAGGAATGTTCCTCGAAGGTATATTAGCTGCAGTAAATGCAATTGGTGATGTACTCGTTCACGAGTTTCCTGCTTCAGGCGATGACCACGATGAACTTTCCAATGAGGTAATTTTAAAATAAGGTAAAGATAATAAGAGCATTGTGGCTGAATTTGATAAGGATCGTTTACATATTGTTGTTTCTTCTGATGCCGTTATCGATTTCTGCGCAGGTTGATCTGCAGGATACTCTCGGCACCCCTATTGATACAATACCACCGCCAATTGATACTCTGGACATTACTCTTGATACTCTCCGTACGGATACCTTAATAACTTCAGATACTGTTGCATTTGACACTTCACGTCAGGTGCAGTCCGATATCGATGCTGTAATCGATTATAGTGCTAAAGATTCCGCTGTGTTTGACTTCAAAACAAATAAACTCTACCTTTACAATGAAGCCGAGCTTACCTATAAAGACCTTAAGCTCAATTCAGGTATCATCATTCTCGACCGTGAAACCGAGATGCTTGAGGCAATTGGCTTCCCGGATTCGACCCGCACCGGCAAGTTTGTCCAGACCCCTATTATGATGCAGGGTACGGATAAGTACGAGGGCGTGCGGCTCACATATAATTTCGGCACTAAAACCGGGAATGTATCTATGGGCTTTACCGAAGCAGAGGTCGGGTACTATTATGGTGATGTCATCAAAAAAGTTACCGATGAAGTCTTCTTCGTAAAAAATGGCAGATACACTACTTCCTCCAATCGTGAGGACCCCGAATATTATTTCCAGTCTCCGCAAATGAAGGTTATTCCTAATGATAAGGTTATTGCTCAGAATGTGTTTCTTTATATCGAAGGTGTCCCTGTTTTTTGGTTGCCCTTCGCAGTATTCCCGAATAAAACCGGGCGGAGTTCAGGGATAATTACCCCTACTTTCGGTTCTGATGCCCGCTACGGACAGTACTTCGCAAATGGCGGCTACTTCTGGGCAATAAATGATTATATGGACATCAATGCTACAGGAAGCATCTTTACTCGCGGCAGGTACGATTTCAAATCCCGCTTTCGTTACGCGCTTCGGTATGTTCTCAATGGAAGCGTTGATGCGGGTTATACTATGATTAGGCTCGGGGAAGACGGCGACCCCGATAAATTTACTTCCGATGAGTGGGCTCTGAGCATCAATCACAGCCAGAGCATTACCCCGACGCTCTCGCTAAACGGCAATCTGGCCTTCGTAAGCGGTAAAAGCTATTATGATAATAACACGAATAACCTCGATGACCTCCTGAGACAGAATGTAATTTCAAATTTTACCGTTTCAAAATTTTGGGAAGGTACTCCCTTATCCCTTAACCTCAATTACTACCGTGATCAGAATCTCCAGACAAGGGACGTTATACAGAATCTTCCTTCGGCCACATTTAGCGTGTCTGAGAATTTTCCGTTTAGGTCCGATCTTAGTTCTTCATTTGACAGGAATTTTTATGAAGACATTGGATACTCGTATTCGCTTAATTTCATAAACAGGCAGACCAGATCAACACTTAAATCTTTTAACGGGCTCGACAGTATTATTAATAACGATAGGTACGCTGCGCGTCATTTTGCTTCGATAAAGTACGCTCCGAAGTTTAGCTTCATTACCTTCACCCCTTCCTTCAATTACACGGAGCTCTGGTATCCTAAATCCATCCGTAAGACCTTCAATCCTGCTGACAGTTCCATTACTGTGGCAACTCTGGATGAATTTAGTGCCGTCAGATACTTCGATGCCAGGCTGAGTTTTAATACGAATTTTGTAGGTATATTTACCCCGGATGTATTGAGCATTACGGGAATCAGGCACACCATTACCCCGGGCATATCATACGTATATGCGCCGGACTTTTCTGATCCTTCATTCGGTTACTATGGCAGCTATAATGACGCATCCGGCAAGGAAGTAAGGTACTCTTTTTTTGAAAACGAGCTTTTCGGGTCGCCTCCGAATGTCGAAAGACAGTCCCTGGATTTTTCTATGAATAATCTTGTCGAAATGAAAACCAGGGTCAATGACAGCACCGAAAATAAATTTCAGCTCATTAATATCACCTCGGGGTTAAGCTATAATTTTGCGGCTGATTCACTCCGGTTTTCTGAGTTCACCAATCGCTTCCGGACGCAGATAGGCAGCTTACTCGATATCTCCGGTACCGCCAATTTCTCATTGTATAAGTATAATGATACACTCAGTGCCCGTACGAATGAATTCCTATGGAATGACGGCTTACTGCCTGACCTCACGGGATTTAGCATTAGCCTTGGAACGAGCTTCAATTTCCTCTTCTCAAATGATAATACTACACAGGCATCTACTAATACAGAGGTAAAAGATACCCTGGGAGTAAAAACAGAGAGTGTGGTAATTAAAGACAGGTCTCAGGCTTTATTCAATCTGCCAATAAGCGGCGGTATCACTTACAATTTCTCCGTGGACGAAAGAAATCCCAATGATGTCTTTAAGACGTCCAATCTGGGCTTTAATGTTAATTTCAGTCTCTCCGAAATGTGGAAGTTTGGTTTTAGAACCAATTATGATTTCATCAATGAACAGATTTCTGCTCCGTTCTTTTCGGCTTACCGCGACCTTAATTCCTGGGAACTGCTCTTCGATTGGTATCCGGTTGGCGCGTACAGAGGCTTTCGTTTTGAGATCAGGATAAAAGCGCCTGATCTTCGTGACATTAAAGTTGAAAAACAAACAAATGACAGGGGAGCTTTTGATGTCTTTGATTAATAACCATAAATAATGAATAAATCATATCAAAAATATTCCGGCGCGGGTAATAAATTCATCATATTTGATAATCTCTCGGATGATATTGCTGACCGCTCGGAAATGGTTGTATCTCTTTTTAAAAATGGAGCAAATGACGAGGTGGACGGGGTAATTTTCCTCGAGAAAGGGGACCCTGGTGATTTTTCTATGAATTATTTTAATCGGGACGGAACTGCTGACTCCCTTTGCGGTAATGGGCTCCGCTGTACGACAAGGTTCATCTCTGATAATGCTCTTTCCCCGAAGAAACTCCTTCACATCGCATCCATAGGTAATATCTATCTTTCAGGGATTCTCGATGATGGCAGAATTACAGTCTCATTCCCTCCGCCAATGATTATACGAGCAGAAATGAAGCTCAAAGTCAATTTTTCAGGATGGTGGGAAGATCTCCCGTGCTCTTATGTCGATGTTGGCTCCCCACACATTGTGATTTTTATTGATGACATCGGTAAAGGATTAAAATCGATGGATGAAGTCAATGTCGAAGAATGGGGAAGGAATATCCGTATGCACAATGACCTCCTGCCCGCAGGAGCTAATGTTAATTTCGTACAGGTCACTGATCCTGCCGATAGCTCGCTGATTATCCACACATATGAACGTGGTGTTGAACGAGAAACTCTTGCTTGTGGTACAGGTGCCTTATCTTCAGGAATAGTCGCATTCATAAAAAAAGGTCTTCAGCCACCTATAAATATGTTTACCCGCTCAGGTGAAATTCTCTCTGTAGGGTTTAAAGTCGATGGAAACGAGTTCAGGGAGCTGACTTTAACCGGAGGGGCAGAACGCTATGAGTAACCTCCATCCAAACGAGCTTCATAACGCTTCAAAAACCCGTCTTGATAGAATACAAGGGTACCTCAGTGAGTTCGTGTATGGAGGCATAGATGGAAGTGTTACTACCTTCGCGGTGGTTGCCGGTTCTACTGGAGCCAATCTCGACCCTTCTGTTATAATTATCCTTGGTTTTGCAAATCTTTTCGCGGATGGTTTTTCTATGTCAGTAGGTAATTATCTTTCTACTAAGTCATCTCTGGAACAGTACGAGAAACAGAAGAAACACGAACTATGGGAGATTGAAAATCTTCCGGAAGTGGAAAAAGATGAAATACGCGAGATTTACCGCGCGAAAGGCTTTGAGGGAGAGCTCCTTGATAAAATTGTGGATGTCATAACCTCCGATAAAGAACGCTGGCTCGACGTTATGATGAAGGAAGAGCTCGAGATGGTTCCGGAGAAAAAACCACCTGTGAAAACTGCCGCGGTCACTTTTTTCTCCTTCATCGCCATTGGATTTATACCCCTCATCACGTATGTATGGGAATATTTATCAGGTCAAAGTGTTGGTGATCCGTTTCTGATTACATCCATTCTTACAGGAGTTGCTTTCCTCATTATAGGGTATCTTAAGGCGGTTGTAAATAAGACAAGTAGACTAAAAGGGATCCTCTGGACATTATTCCTTGGAGGTGCGGCTGCTGTGGTTGCGTATTACGTAGGAAATGTTCTCGAAAAGCTTTTCCGCTA
>JAEYVS010000257.1 GCA_023429265.1 Bacteroidota bacterium
GCATAATCATCCCATTATGATTGCAAAGGAGCTCAAAGGATTTTTACCGGTAATATATTCTTCCAATGATATCCTCGATGCGGTAAACCTAAGATGGAGAGGGCAGATTTGTGAAAACGCGGAAGTATTAGCCTATGGAAATTTCGTTCCGGAAATGAATCACAATGAACTTGTGGGCTGGAATCTTAATAAAGACATTCTTGAAAAGATCGTCGTAATACTTCTGTGTGACCCCGATGACCACGAGCGTGTAAAACTGAGAATGAAGATTACAACGGAAATTTATAAACCCCTCAGCAATTCCATAATAGCTGTGGAGTCTGTTGCAGATAGCAAACTTGCCCGTATTTTTGAGCTGGTTTACCTTGGTGACTGGACTAGCTTTTATCTCGCGATTATGAACGGAGTTGATCCAACACCCGTTGAAGCAATAAATTACTTAAAAAACAAGCTTTCAGGGTCATAAATAACTATCTTAAAGACCTCGGTTTGTATTTCATTTTATTTATTTTTTTCAAATTTTATCAGTTCCTAATCAATAATTGATCAATAATACTGAATGTCTGAGACTTTAATCAATATCCTCATTGTTTTAGCCAAAATCGCGGTCGTCCACGGAGTACTGCTCACCGGTGTGGCTTACACAGTTTACCTCGAAAGAAGAGTTTCCGGTTTCATACAAAACAGGTACGGTCCCAATAGAGTCGGTCCTGAAGGGCTGCTTCAGCCGCTTGTGGACGTTATTAAACTCCTCCTGAAGGAAGACATTGTCCCGACAAACGCCAACCGGTTCATTCACGCGATGGCTCCCGGTATCTCTATCGTCGTGGCTTTATCTACTTTCGCGGTTATTCCGTTCGGCGATACCATAGAACTTTTTGGCAGAACCATACAGCTGCAGATAGCGGACGTAAATATCGGAGTTCTGTTTGTCCTCGCGATGCTCTCTCTCGGAGTGTATGGTGTAACTCTCAGCGGTTGGTCATCAAATAATAAATACTCGCTCCTCGGTGGACTCAGATCCTCCGCGCAGATGATCAGCTATGAGCTTTCGATGGGACTTTCGGTATTAGGGGTAATAATTATTGCCGGAACTTTAGAGCTCGATACAATAGTACAATTACAATATGGCTGGAAATGGAATATTATCCTTCAGCCGGTAGGTTTTATTATTTTCCTCGTAGCATCCTTCGCGGAAACTAACAGGGCTCCATTCGATCTGCCTGAGGCAGAGCAGGAGCTTGTTGGCGGTTATCATACCGAGTATTCCAGTATGAAGTTCGCTATGTTCTTTTTAGCTGAGTATGCCGCGGTAATAGTTTCTTCCGCGCTGATCACTACTCTATATCTGGGCGGATGGCAGTTTCCATATCTGCAGGAATTCGGGTTGCCGCCGATAGTTGTTAGTATATTACAGGTTCTGACATTCTCCATAAAGGTAGTTGCGCTTGTGTTCTTTTTCATCTGGGTAAGATGGTCTATCCCCAGATTCAGGTATGACCAGCTTATGGACCTTGGATGGAAGGTAATGCTTCCTATAGCGCTACTGAACCTTCTGGTTACTGCGGTAGTTATACTTATATTAAATTAGACTTATTTTAAACTAATACGATAATAAGATGAAAAAATTTGCTTTATTAGTTGTTCTTATGGTTTTCTTTGCCGGGAACGCAAGATCTCAGTCATTCTCTGATTTTACTTTACAGGACCTCGATGGAAACGATGTTTCACTGAGTAAGCTTCTTGAGAAAGGACCCGTATTCCTGAGCTTCTGGGCTACCTGGTGCAGTCCCTGCAAAGACGAAATGAAGGAAATGCAGAAGATATATGAAAAATACAAAGATCAGGGGTTCACATATCTTGCGGTAAATACCGACAGCCAGAAATCACTTTCAAAGGTAAAATCTTTTATCTCATCCAAGGGATACACATTCCCGGTAGTGCTCGATACCGACGAGAAAATTTTCGAAGCCTATCAGGGTGAAGGGCTGCCATACGCGCTGCTTATAAACACTGAAAAAGAGATTGTTGCAAAGCACCTGGGTTATTTACCCGGTGATGAACAAAAGATAGAAAAAGAAATAATCTCAGTCCTTCCTTCCGGAGATTCCGGTTCTAATAAATAAAAGTCTTTTAAAAATGGTCTGCACTATGGAGGCAGGCCATTTTTCATTATAAATAGGGGTTAATGAAAAGATTATTATTACTTTCCTTTATTGCAATTTCATTTACATTTTCAAATTCAGCATATTCACAGCTCGACCTTGATGTCGATGCATCACTGAAAAATATTCTCCGTTACGGAAGCGGTTCTGAATTCCTCGGCTCCGGTAAAGTAAGAAAAGAATACTTCGAAAATCTTGCAGATGCACGCATCAGCATTAATGATTTTGTTGTTGGCGCAAGGCTCGAGATCAGCGACCCGATCGAGTATGGATTGAATTTCAAAGGCATCAGGAAAAGGTTTGTCGAGTATAATAACAGCGACTATGGTGTTTCTCTCAGGGCAGGCGACTTCTGGGATATCTTTTCCCGTGGTATGACTTTGAATGTTTTCGAAGACAGGGCTCTGGGATATGATACGGGTATCGACGGAGTAAGAGCTACTTATGAAAATGTATTCGGAAGAAAAAACCCCGTGCGTTTTCGCGCACAGATCATCGGCGGTGACCTGTCATACAGTGACTTCCTTAACCCTTCAAGAATTGAAGAGTATAAAATACGTAACGCAAATTTCGATATTTCACCTTTTAAGGAGCTGACATTTGGCGGAAGCTATGTATATTCCGAAGGAAGATTACCCACGGGAACCGATACGACAGGCATTCAGGCTTATCTTCCCGAGGTGAATGTTAATCTGAATATGCCTGACTTCCAGTTCTATACATCCTATGCCAGAAAGCATATTAATACCAACCCGAATAATTTATTCCCTACGGAGATGTCA
This sequence comes from Bacteroidota bacterium, assembly GCA_023429265.1. GTDB lineage: Bacteria > Bacteroidota > Ignavibacteria > Tepidaquicellales > Tepidaquicellaceae > JAEYVS01. Next base: position 2,948 of record JAEYVS010000257.1, read on the forward strand.
TCCGAAGGTGACGGATTATATTCATCATTAAGCTATGCTAAAGACAGAATTGGTGTAACCCTCGAATATAAAAATTACAGGTTTGACCTGACTAACCCCGACAATAGAAGCCCGGACAGACCTACAAAGCTGCTTCCTTTTCAGAATCCGCCGATAGGACAGAGAGAGCATACATCTACTCTTATATCGAGAAATCCCCACGTGACTGATTTTAATGACGAGGTAGGAGGCCAGCTCGATATTATTTATGTCCCGACTGATGACCTGACCTTTTTGATTAATGGAAGTGTCGCGTCAAAACATTACAGCTACAGGAATATCGATACATCCGGTACGGTGGTTTTTGAAAGAATAGAAAGGGATTTTGATTACATTCCTGATTTTGACGCCGCCTTCTCACCATTCTGGGAGTTCTATCTCGAGGGTGAATACTATGCAACCGATAAGCTTTACACAAAGCTTGCCTATGCCCGTCAGAGCGAAACCATATATAACCAGATAAACCCGCTTTCATCTGAGACCATCCAGGCAACTACAATCCCAATGGAGATTCGCTATACTTTAAGCCGGGAATACTCTGTAAAGCTGATTTTTGAGCAGCAATGGATAAACAACTCCATCCGCCAGCATCAGAAGGGCTTTATGAATCAATTTGCCTCTCTTAGCCTTACAAAGTCACCGGAATTTAGTTTTGCGTTAAATGCAGAATTTACTAATGACGAGGAAGAGCCTACTGGTACTGATTTCTGGATATTAGGGGAAGCTCTCTACAGGCTGAACCAATCTAACACAATTACTGTTTCCTATGGTAAAGAAAGAGGGGGATTACGCTGTACGAACGGTATCTGCCGTTTCGTGAATCCGTTTGAAGGATTCAGGCTTTCAATACAATCTCAATTTTAGAGGTACAAAAATTTTAAGAGGTACAAATAATGAAAAAGATTAGAGTAGTCATAGTTTTATTCTTTATCTCGGCAGGAAGCATATTTCTTTCATCCTGCGAAAGCAATGATACAACTGTATTTCCAACAAGCAGCACTACGCCGCCTCTTACATTGCTTCAGCCCCTTAATAATTCTACGCTTAATACTTCAGGTCCGTCATTCGACTGGGTGGAACTCCCCGGAGCAATATCTTACGGATTACAGGTTTCCACCGATGCTTCATTTTCCAATGTCGTAGTAAATATGGAAGGCATAACTGAGTCAGATGTACAGCTTGATTCCGGTGCTTTAAATGACAGCTCGTCATATTACTGGAGAGTGAGGGGTGTAACCGCATCCGATACAACTAACTGGACAGGTTCGAGCTCTTTCTCGGTGCTTCTCGGTATTGTTGCTTCAAACAACAAGGTTTTAATTGAAATGTTCACCAATACGAGCTGTATTCCCTGCGTACCCGCGAATTCATACCTCGACAGGATTCATAATCTCGAAGGTGTAACAAATAATGATGCCGAAGTCGTAATGATAAGGATCCACTCTACATTGTATCCTAACGATCCTTTTTATCTCTTTAATACCGCGGCAAATGATGCCCGCCAGAATTACTACAATGGAGGCATATTCAATCCGCAGGCTTTCCTTAACGGCACCTTTATGGGTAACTATAATGCAACAACCTGGACAGGACTCATAAATAATAACTTTGGCGCTTTGAGCACCTACGCGGTCGGATATAATAATTCTTACGATGCAGGTACGCGTACCGGTACCATCAGTGTAAACGCGCATATGTTCTCTGGAGCGCAGGTCAGCGACCTGGTGCTTCACGTAGCGCTTACCGAGGACGGTTTATTATATAATGCTCCCAACGGGGAAACTCACTTTGAGAATGTGCTGAGAGACCTTCTGACACCGGGCAGCGGACAGTCTGTGAGCGTGTCACCGGGAGCCCCGGCAAGCTTCTCATATAACTACACGGTCAGCTCTCAAATAGACGATCAAAAGGCGAACCTCATAATGTTCTTACAGAGCGTTAGCACGAAAAAGGTTTATGCAGTAGAGTATAAGAAGATAAGATAATTTTCGCATCACAATTTTACAAATTCCTGTAAGGCGAAGTCACCAGGCTTCGCCTTTTTTATTTCAGTCCGGTGAAAAACCAATGTTGCACTCCTTCGGAGCGGAGCGACGTCCCGCAGTTTTTATTTGCATTCCACCTGACACTTGCTTTATATTTGTATAAAACTGGTATTGCTACCAATATCGTCAAATTCTATAAATCACGAAGTGATTTTAGGAGCGCCATTATGGTAATCCGCGTCAAGAATTTCACGGCTTCAAGCGTCTCCGACACAAGTCGGAGCGGAGAAAAACTGTCTGAGCGAGGTCTTATTCCGCGAAGCGGAATTCGAGCGAGTTTGTTCCCTGTCCCGCTTTAGCGGGATCCGAGCGCAGAATACGTGAAATTTAGCAGGATTAGCATTAGGCGCAGGCTCTTTTTGCT
>JAEYVS010000012.1 GCA_023429265.1 Bacteroidota bacterium
GTGTTACAACCTGTGAGTCGATCCTGTCTTTTAAAGGAGTTATGATATTACCGCGATTGGTATAGTCTTCAGGATTTGCAGTGAATACTATCATCAGATCCAGCGGTATCCTTATGTTAAATCCCCTTATCTGGATATCCTTCTCCTGCATTATATTCAGCAATCCCACCTGTATCCTTGGCTGAAGGTCCGGCAGCTCATTTATTACAAATATCCCCCTGTTTGTCCTCGGGATGATCCCGTAGTGTATCGCGCCCTCGTGAGAATAGTGCAGTCTTTGGTTAGCTGCCTTGATTGGGTCGATGTCGCCTATGAGATCGGCAATATTAACGTCCGGTGTAGCCAGCTTCTCGCTGTAGCGTCGGTCCTGGTGTATCCATTCGATTTCGGTTTCATCGCCCATTTCATTGATCATATCCACGGAATGTTTTGACACAGGGTTAAAAGGGTCGTCATTTATCTCAGAGCCCTTTACAATGGGAATATATTCGTCCAGCAGCAGTGGGAACATCCTTGCCATCATAGTCTTTGCCTGTCCCCTTAGTCCGAGAAGAAGTATGTCATGCTTTGCAAGAAGTGAATTCTGAATCGCCGGGATCACGGTATCATCATATCCTATGATATCTTCAAAAATTGTTTCCTTGTGTTTGAGCTTATATATCAGGTTTTTTCTGATCTCATCCTTTACAGGCAGTGATACATATCCTGCTCTTTTGAGGTCACCAATAGTCCTTAGCTTGCTTATGTCGTGATTTTCTGTCATTATTTATTTAAAGTTTCTTACGAGTCTGTTTTTTCTGTTTTAAGGTTTATCTTTTGAAAATTAATATTGCTTTCATATCTGAAGAGCTGGTTTATGTCGGAATCTTCAGGTGTGAGCTCTTTTTGAAATAACCCTGTTAATATGCTTACAGCCCCCTGCTTTAAGTCATCAGCTGCATACCGTAAATCCACTTTTGCAAGAGCTATCGCAAAGAAGAAGATTATCACGTGAATAACCAATGAATACCAGATCGAAATGGATGGTGCGTTATGCCTGAAGCTCCTTAATTTTGGCTTATCATAATTCATAATTCCTTGCAAATTCTACCCTTTTTTCTATTGAGGGATGAGAATGAAAAAGAAACTCTATGATTTTATTCGGGCTCTTATCCGATAAATTCTGATCTGCTAATTTTTCCATAGATGAAATAAATGCCTCCCTGTTCCTGGTAGTCTCGAGAGCATAGGTATCTGCTTCCAACTCATACTTCCGTGAAAGTATGTTCGATAATGGTGCCGTAATCAATCCGTAAAGGCTTAAATAAAGCATCAGTAAGGGCAAAGCTGCCAGTTCATATGTTGAGGTGAATCCAAACCAACCCAGAGTGGCACTGTATAAAAGTGACGTCAGGTACAGACCCAGGAAGGTGCTTACCGTGGACATCGCGACCAGTTTGGCAATGTGTTTTCTTGTGTAATGCCCCATCTCGTGCGCGAAAACAAATTCGATCTCCTCGGGAGTGAATTTCTCCATAAGTGTGTCGCCAAGGATTATCCTTTTAGATTTACCCATACCGGTAAAAGCCGCATTGGCTTTCTTGGTGTTTTTGCTCATATCGAAAGTGAATATTCCTTCCACCGTGACACCTGTCTTTTGGCAAAGGTCAAGAAGCCTGTTGTTTATGGATTCATTTTCGACCGGCTTGAATTTATAAAACAACGGCATTATCAGCACCGGCGCAAGTCTACCCATAACTACCGAAAATAAGAACATTACACCTCCCAGTACCAGCCACCACCATTCACCCGTATTCTTTAATACAAAGTAAAAGATAAGAAGCAAAGGTATTCCCAGAAGTAACGCTAATGTTAGTCCTTTGAGACCTTCAATGAAATATCCTTTTACGGTCTGGTTTGAAAGCTCATATTTATGCTCCAGTACGTAACCCGAATAAAACGAAATAGGGAAGGTTATCAATGTTTCAGCTATTCCTACTATCCCTATAAAAATTAGCAGTGCAATATAGTCATTACCCGTGAAAGAATATGCAAGTGTTTCTACATACTTTGATAACCCGGTGACGATAAGGACAATTAATCCGGCATATAGGATCACAGACTGTGTTAGTGAAAGTACCCGTTTCTTTCGTGAATATTCTTTGGCTAAATGAGCCTTATCTTTTTCGTTCATATTACAATGTAACAGCGCTATTGCTTAAAAAATTTACGCGAAAGCTCCACCCATTAATGATGTAATGGCTGTCCATAGTATCCATATTCCGAATACCATCCCATAAGCCTGGCCTGCGCTGATTTTACCAACCTTTATCAGTCCAATTGAAATAACAATGTATAGCCAGATGGAGAATACATCGATTGAATTAATAAATGAGAATAAACCGTGCCCAAGCTGATCGGCGGAAGTAAACATCCCAAGGCTTAATACTGTCAATTTTCCCATTAGAATGGATATCACTGAGGTCAATATTGCCTGGATACCAGATATAAGTAATGCGAGACCCACAACGTTTAATACAGCGCTATAGCCTGCTTCGGATTTAAATACCTTTAGCCCAACAAAATACAACAGCGAAAGTAAAAAAAGCACAACAAATGGTCCTAATGCCGCAAATGTATACCCGATTATTATAAAAAACGGCGAGGATGGATCCATAAACTGTTCCTGCGCTGCTATGGCTTCGTCGCCCTTTTCACGGCTTAGTTCTCCGCTTTTTACCTGCTCTTCGATCTGCTTCCTGGCGGTTTCCATTCTTTCGTCCATTACATTACCAAGTATCTCAGGATCCGAAAATGTGACGAAAGTCGAGATCAAGTTTAACACAACAAATATGATCACCGGCAATATCCAGTAATTTTTCCCCGGATTGCGGCTTACGCTCTCATATGTCTCACCCGGCTCGGTAAATACCCCAACCATTGCATCCGTCGTGGTAAATTCCTCGGGAGGTTCTGGGATAAACCCGGCACTCTGTGTATTTTCTTCCATAATAATAATTTTTTATTTTATTCTACGGATTAATCCGTGTAGAGTTTATTGTCGTAAATGTATTCTTCAACTTTAGGGTCGACAAGATATTTAATGGACTTTCCATTCAGTACATAGTCCCTGATGAGAGTGGAGGATATCTCTATCAGCGGTGTGCTCAGGAATTTTACCTGCGTGGTAAATTCCGGCTTCGCGTCCTGCACCACAAATCCCGGTCTTGCTATCACCACTACCTCCGAAAGGGCAAATAGCTTCTCTGGATTTCTCCATTGCGGCAGGTTAATGAGATTATCTACTCCGAGTATCAAATATAACTTTACAAAGTCATCTTTATGTTTTTCCTTCAATTTCAGAAGTGTATCAACGGTATAGGTCTTATCGTCTGCATTACTCATCTCGATATCACTAACCTCAAAATTCTCGTCATTCCCGAAAGCCAGTTCCGCCATCTTTAATCTATGCTCCTTCGCTATTACCCCATTCTCGTTTTTCAGAGGATGTTTCCCGGATGGAATGAATAATACTTTATCCAGATGCATCTGCTCTCTAACGTCATCTGCGAGGATTGAATGGGCAATGTGTGGAGGATCGAATGTTCCACCGAATATTCCGTATCTCTTCATTATTATGTTAAAATTATATCTAAAAAGATACTAATAGTCTTTTTGATATAACAGAGAAAATTAAATGGGAGAAAGCTTTTTGATTTATGTGTTTTTATATGTTCAAAAATTTTATATTAGGTTAATTATCTGCTTATCAATATATTGAAAGACCGTCCACTTGCGTACATAGAGCT
>JAEYVS010000170.1 GCA_023429265.1 Bacteroidota bacterium
GCATAAAGTATGACGAGTGCCCGAACCAAACGAGGACGTTTTCATCAGGAGGCAGGGAATGGAGGTCTGTTTTCATCGAGGGGAGCGGATTAATTGGCCGCTGCCATTTAGTTTTTTTGAATATGAATTCGTACAGGACTTCGAACATACTATAGCCTTCGGTGAGTTGGGGAGTCGGTGTTACGTTCTCGAATTTCCCGTCTTTGAAATTAGGTGAAGATTGAATGCGTGTGAGGCGTTCACCCTCGGGACTAGCGCCGAACTTATCCTGCTTCAGATAAAAGAATATGCTTATGGAGGCGATTACAATGAATGAGATGATGGCTATGACCATACTTTTTATAATATTGAAGATCTTTCTTTTCATAAATACAAATTAGGAATTAAATTACCGAGAAGGGAAATCAATTTATATGTAGTATTTGCTCTTAGCCGGAATAAAAAAAGCCACTCCCCAAAAGAACGGGAAATGGCTTAAGGAAGGAAAAAAATGATTTATTTTAAGGGTGTCATTTTCCTTACATCGGAGAAATCTCCGGCATCGAGCCTGAAGAAGTATATACCCGAAGTAAGTCCTTTCGCGTTGAATGTGTATTCATAAGAACCGGCAGAAAGCTGTTGATTTACCAATACTGCTACTTCTCTTCCGGTTATGTCATATACTGCCAGCTTAACGGCATCACTTAGGCTGCCTGAGGTAATGTCAAATCTTATTTTAGTTGACGGATTAAAGGGATTCGGGTAATTTTGATGAAGCGATATCCTGTCCGGGATGTTATTAGATATCTGTGAAATGGATGAAGTCAGGGTATCACCGAATATCATTGAAGTAGAATTCAAAGAAGGTCCCGTTGTAATGCCCCCTGATATCATAAGCTTGTAATTATTTCCTTCATATCCCACTCCCGAGTAGTGCGCGCATAGTGGTATTGTCGAATTCGGCAGCGGTACAAAAGTAGAAGGAGGAGTAAACAGGTAATGATTATTTATCACATCGAAATTCAGTGTCCTGCTGCCGCCGCTGACTATGGCTGTCCCATTAGACAATCCCACCACTTTATGTCTGGCAAGTCCGCCTCCCGGGATAACATTGGAATGAACTGTGTAGGTTGTATTAGCCGGATTCATAAGATCTATTTCAGCCTCTATCACATCCGCTGAAAGAATACCTCCTTCTTTGATCCCCCCGATTATATATACAGTAACTGTAGAACCTCCTCTGCTTGTTTGATCCATAAAAAGCTCGGGATTGGCTAGCGCAAAAGGAAGAATGGGGAGATTCGTTATAAACTGTCCTAGAAAAAGAAACACTTCAGCTACTTCCCCAAAATTACCATCCAGTGCAGGAGAGGGAGTAACACCGCCAACTATCAGTGCGCAGGTGTCATTGATCCCGACACTGCCCTGGAGGAACAAGGTATCCTGGAGCTCTATATCGGTAGTCCAGGTATTTGAATTAATGGAGTACTTATATGTTTTATTTATGCCGTTAGATGTAGGTGAATTTAACCCGCCATAAACATACATAGCATCTCCGACAACTGCTGCGGAGTGATTTCGGAGCGGCACGGGCATTGGCGCAATATAAGACCACTGCCCTGTTCGGAAATTGTACTTCATACCGGTACGGGTAGGGTGGCCGCTTCCCGTGGTATCACCGCCTGTGATGAACAGCCAGGTAGTGTCATTCCTTGTGTAGGTGGCTGACGCTCCATAGTAACGGGGACCTGCGGGAATGGATGGTGCGGAGGTCCAGTTACCGCCGTCCATCTGAGGGAGGGAAGTTGTATAGTTTATTTTGGTATACCCGGATTCATTAAGAGTAGTGGGAGTGCCGCCGGACATCAATTCATATCCTGATAGCAGGATGACGATCAGCAAAGATGCTGCCGTGAATAAAAGAGTTTTCTTTTTCATAGTGTTATTTTTATTTATGAAAGAAAATGTTTTAAAATTTTGGGTAAGATCCCCCGGCACTAAAAACTGTCTGATGCCGGGGGCTACCCTTCCTGTGAGATAGGAAATTAAAACTTGTTGAGCGAAGGGAAGAAAGCTGCTTGATGAAATCCGTCTCACAGGATAATTACATTCAAAATTATGTTTCACGAAACGGCTTTACAAAAAGAAATTATTTGATATGCACCACGAGTTTATAAAAGATAACGGCAGATGAAAATTTTAAATCTATATTTAACCAGTGTTTATCTTGTGGTTTTAATTGTGAGATTGATTGTTTTTGTAACCGTGCATATTTTGGGTAATGCAAAACTCCAAACTCATACATGCCTTAAAAACATTTTCACCGAAGGAAATGCGGGAATTCAATGAATACGTGAACTCGCCGTATTTCAATAATGAAAGACCGGTTATGGAGCTGACGGAGATATTAAAAAAGGTCCATCCGAAATTCGACACCGCTACTCCTACAAAGGAAGAGGTTTATAAAAAGCTATACCCGGGCAAAAAGTATAATGACTCCGTGATGCGTAACGTGCTTTCAAAGACCCTGAGGCTGGCGGAGAATTTTCTTACGCTGAGAGAGTTCGAGAATAATACAGATTACTACAGAACGATCTTAAATCTCAGAGCCCCGGGTGACAGGAACCTGCCATTCCTTTTTAGCAAAGCACGTGAAAATGCATTATCGCTGATGGATAATTTGAAACAGAGAGACAGTACATACTATTATCTGGCCTTGATGTACGAAGATGAACTGAGACGGTTTGAGATGAGGAGGGAAAGCAAGCTATACCTGAAGGAAGACAACATTCAGAATGTGGCGAATAATATGAGTTTTTACATCGCCACCGAATTAATGCGGACATATGCAGTAATGCTTAATCTCAATAAACATAACTTCGAGAGAAAGCTGGAATTCGGTTTTATGGAGGGTATGCTGAAAGCTTACGAGGATAATATCGATCTGTTTAAAGACATACATTATGCTAATCTCTATTACAATTCGATAAAGCTTTTCATTACAGAGGATGAACAGTATTTCAATCGTGTGAGAGAAATAAGCCGTGACCACTACGAGACTCTTCCGGACATAGATCGTAAGAACGCCTATGTAGTGCAGATAAACTACTGCGCGGAAATGGTAAATAAGGGAAAGCTGGAATATATGAAGAAGAAACTGGCTATATACAAAGAGATTCTTGAACGCAAAGCCCATTATGAGGGGCAGCCGCATTTTTCGCACGTGCTGTATAATGGTATCGCGTTCGCTGCCATTAACCAGGGAGAACTGAAGTGGGCAAAGGAATTCATAGAGACATACAGGGAGGAGCTGACAGAGATGCACAGGGAGAATTCATACAACACAGTGATGTCGGAGTATTACCTCAAAAAAGGGGATACGGATAAAGCGCTCGGGTACCTGGCGGCGGTTAAACGGAATGATCCCCTATATAAAGAGGAAGTTTACTTCCTGCTGCTGAAGATATTTTATTCAGCGGGAATGACTGAACAGTTTTATTCCGAGATCGACAGCTTCAGAAACTTCATCAAAGAGAGCACACAGATATCCGAAAGGAGAAAGAATCTCGCAAAAAGCTTTGTATCCCTTGTGAAAAAATTATATTCACTGAAACTACAAAAGGAGCTCGGACAGGAACCCGACGTATTCTCATTCAGAAAAGAGGTTCTTGCAAATAAATACGTTTCGGATAAATTCTGGCTCCTGGATAAGGTAAATGAATTAGAAATTAAATAAATACTAAATATGACTAAATCACCTACAACACGCTTTTCCGACCGCGTGGATAACTACGCTAAGTACCGCCCGAGCTACCCGAGAGAAATGATGGACTGGTTTAAATCTGATGACGTGGGGCTGGAGCCGGAGGATGTGATAGCTGACATTGGATCCGGGACCGGTATTTCGACGAAGTTATTTCTTGAAGCCGGATGTACGGTCTATGGTGTGGAACCCAATGCCCCGATGCGGGAGAGAGCTGAGCAGGAGCTGGCGATGTATCCTAAGTTCAACAGTGTTGACGGGACGGCTGAGGATACGACACTGCCATTCGACAGCGTGGATATGATAATCTGCTGCCAGGCGTTTCACTGGTTTGACATGGACAAGGCGCGGGTGGAATTCAAGCGGATTCTCAAATCTCCGTCATCGGAAGTCTTCCTCATCTGGAACGAACGCACGGCAAATGTAGGAATGAAGGATTACGATCAGATATTAGTGGACTACGGCACGGACTATAAACTCGTACGGCACAGTGACGCGGTGGAGGAGAAAGACATAGCGCCGTTCTTCGGAGACTCAGGCTATGAGATTAAAACATTTAAGAATGTACAAGAAGTCGACCTTGAAGCATTAAAGGGGAGGATCTTCTCGAGTTCATATATGCCGACGGAGGATGAAGCATCGCCGGAGCTGATGGAGGCAATAAAAACATTCTTCGATAAGCACCATAAGGATGGCAAGGTGGAGCTGGAGTATGTGACGCGGGTGTATAGGGGGAGAGTGTAAAAATTAGCTACATAGGCACGGGAAAGCCCGAAGGGCTGAAATTATTATAGAATTAATATTTGATAAAATCTAACCCCGAAGAGGTGACATTATGGCAGGTACATTTTCACAAATATACATCCACATTGTTTTTGCCGTAAAAGGCAGGCAAAATCAGATTTCTAAAGAATGGGCTGAAGAATTATATGGTTACATTGCCGGTATTGTAAAAGGAAAGGGGCAGAAATCTATAATTGTAAATGGTATGCCCGATCACGTTCACGCATTTATAGGATTAAATCCATCAATGCCTATATCGGATCTCGTACGGGATATTAAGAATAATTCATCAAAATTTATTAACGATAAAAAGTTTTTGACAGGAAAATTTTATTGGC
>JAEYVS010000198.1 GCA_023429265.1 Bacteroidota bacterium
GTGTTATTCACACCGGTTGTTTGATAAATTTCACAATCTTCAATGAGTATTTTTCTGGAATTAGCTAATAACCAAATACCTGCATATCCAAAGTTGAATACTTCACAGTTTCTGATTATAGTATTCACATTTTCTATTCCGGCATCCCCGTCAAATCCAATCCCGGATCTACCACCTTCAACCTTGCAGAATTCAACGACATTATTGCTATTGGGAGCGCCGTCAGCAAATTCGATCGTTCTTGGTCCCGCACCGCCCTGTGTAGCATTTTTAAAGTGAGTGTAGCGGACAATGTTATTGTTTGCACCGCCGATGAATTGTAATGTGTTTGCATTCGTTCCGGATGTGACAGTGTTTTCGATAATAAGATCTGAGGCTGAACCTGTTCCTCCCGGTCTGCCGTCGATTATCACATAATCTGCGTCACTCAGTATCAATGTGCCGAGGTTTGAAGAGCCGACTATCATCTCCCCGGTATTACCGGCTGCAGGACGCAGGGTGATAGTATTCGAGGAACTGCTTCCCGACCTGTTTGTAAAAGTAATGGGGAATGTTTCATTTGCTCCCGTATAAATTGTAAGTATTTCTATCGTGTAAGCCTGCGAAATGCTTCCGGGAATTGTGTTGTATGCTTCCTGTATGCTGCTGTGCTGGCTTAATACAGTACCGCCACCATCTTTCAATTCAACTGAATTCGTTTGAGCAGTTAATGAAGATGTTACGGATAGTGCTAATAACAAAAGTAGTAAGTATTTCAAATTCAATCCTCCCGTTTGATTTTAGTAAATTAGATATAACCAAATATTATTAATAAAAAAAGGATAATTATATCTAAAAACATAGTAAACAATAAGGTATCACTTCCAAGGATTGATTTGCTTATTTTGTTTAAATGAACGAAATTTTCGTAAATATTGCCCTCAACGTACCGATCGATAAACTATTTACTTACAAAGTACCTGAGTATCTGGTAGGTGAAGTTGAAATAGGTAAACGCGTACTCGTAAGTTTCGGGAAAAAGACCCTTACCGGGCTGGTCTTATCTACTTCCGATAAAACTGATCTTTCTTATGTGAAAAATATTAAAGGATTTCTGGATGAGGAACGGATTATTTCTGATGAGCTCATAAAGTTCTGCAAATGGGTTGCGGAGTATTACATAGCTCCGATCGGTGAAGTACTTTTTTCTGCAGTACCGCGTAATATAAATATCAAATCTGAAGTTTATTATTCCTTAACGGCGGATTACCTCGATAAGCTCGATAAAAGCAAGTTAAAGGACGAGCTCCTCATCAGCCTGATCAGGATGTTCGAAAAAGACGAGGATGGTGAGCTTACCCGCAAGCAGGCGGCACGGAGAATGGATTCAAAGGACGTAACATCTCTGATGAATAAGCTCCATTCAAATGAAATTCTCCTAAAGCAGTCACGGTACTCGAAGCCAACAAAAGAAAAAATGGTGAAGATCGTTTCACCGCTGTATGAGCCGGATGAGCTCCACCAGGTCATAAAAGACAACAAAATAACCGGGCAGAAGCAGCTGTTATTCCTTGAATTCCTTGATGGGAATAGGGAAGCTGAATTACCATTGGTTTATGAACACGTTGGTATTACACTTGCTTCATTACGCTCGCTTGAAAAAAAGGGAATTATAAAAATCAGAGAGGAACGTAAGATCCGCCAGAGTGAAGATATTTTTACGGAAAAGAAGAAATTCGTCACTCTGAATGATGAACAGGTGTCCGCTCTGGAGCAAATCAGTAAAGCCGAATCGGCAGGGAAGTTCAAGCCGTTCCTGCTCTATGGAGTAACAGGCAGCGGTAAAACCGAGGTTTATCTCCGCGCCATCGAAAACGTACTTTCAAAAGATAAAACCGCAATTGTTCTGGTGCCTGAGATTTCCCTTACACCTCAGCTTATTCACCGTTTCAGGATGAAGTTCGGCAATATAATTGGTGTAATGCATAGCCGGCTTTCGGATGGCGAGAGGCTCGATACATTTGATAAGATGAGGAACGGTGATTATAAGATCGTCATAGGAGCGCGTTCGGCTCTCTTTGCCCCGATTGAGAATATTGGCATCATAATAGTCGATGAGGAGCACGACAGCTCGTATAAGCAGGAAAATTCTCCCCGCTATAACGGTAGGGATTCCGCGATAGTACGCGCCAGATTAAATGATGCTGTCATTGTTCTGGGATCTGCTACACCATCCCTGGAGAGCTATACTAATGCATTGAGCGGGAAGTACGAGCTCCTTTCGCTTCCGCACCGCGCCACTATGATAAAACTGCCGGAAATTAAAATAATAGATACATCAGAGCGTGACCCGGATAGAACGGAAGTCTATCTTGAGAAGAAACCGGAAAAGATAAGACAGGACTTTTTTGAATTCATAAACCGTGTCAGAGTAAAATTTTTATCGAAGGATATCATCATCGCCATAGACGATAAACTCGACAAAAAGGAAAGCATCATACTCCTCCAAAACCGCCGGGGATATCACGCATATATCGAATGCATCGAATGCGGTACAGTGGAAATGTGCCCGCGGTGTGATATTGCTCTCACATATCACAAGGCATTCGAACGGATGATATGCCACTATTGCGGATTTTCTCGCAGCATGAAATCCAACTGCACCAAATGCAATTCCGAAAAGATCATCCCGATGGGCGCAGGGACAGAACGCGTGGAAGAGGAAATCGCAAAACTTTTTCCGAAAGCCGTTGTGGAAAGAATGGATTCCGATACACTCACCTCGAGAGTAAAATATCAGCAGATATTGAATGACTTCTACAATCACAAGATCGATATCCTGGTGGGTACGCAGATAATTTCCAAAGGACTGGATTTCCCTAATGTGACACTGGTCGGTGTGGTGAATGCGGATATCGGATTGTTAAATCCGGACTTCAGAGCTACAGAGAGAACATTCCAGATCCTTACACAGGTCTCCGGCCGAAGCGGCAGAAGTGAAAAGAAAGGCGAAGTATTCATTCAAACAAATCATCCGGATTATTTTGTCTTCGATAATATAAAAAAACACGATTATAACGCTTTTTATTACAATGAGATCAAAGCACGCAAGGCAGTGAACTATCCGCCGTACAGTAGGATCGCATTGATTGAAACACGATCGGAAGATAAGCTCCTCGCCGAAGGCAAAATAAAAGAGATGTTTAATTTTATTAAGGAAAAAGATAAGAATAAAGCTCTGGATGTACTGCCTCCGCACCCTCCGTTATTTTCGAGGCTCAAGGACAGGTACCGGTATCATCTGCTTATAAAATCGTCAAAGTCATCCGACCCGGCTGGAAAGTATTTAAACAGTATCTTAAGAATGACGAAAGAATATTCCGATGATAACATAACTCATAAGGTGCAGGTTACATTTGATGTGGATGTGGTAAATCTGCTTTAATCCACTTTTTAGTCTTCGGTTTTCGCGTTGGGATAATCGCCCTGGCTGTCCTTTTCAAACATTATCAACGGAAGAAGTCCAAAAAGAGCCAAAACGAGTATCGAAAATCCAAACGATGCTACAATAACGAAAATGCTCATATCTAATCTTTAAACTTTAAACTTTCCACTTTAAACTTAATATTGTACCCCCGCCAGGACTCGAACCCAGACTAATAGAGCCGAAATCTATTGTGCTATCCATTACACTACGGAGGCATATTTAATTATTAATTATTAATCTTCAATGATTAATAACCAGAATACAAAAATAGTGAAATGGGGCAGTAGTTAAAAGTTAAAAGTCCGAGACAAGTCTAAAGTTGAAAGTTATTAAGGGTCGAAGTTGATTTTGCAATGGGTTATTTTCAGTTTGTTGGAGCTTTGAGTTGTTGGTGATAACACCAACAACGGCAGTGTTTTAAGATGTTGATTTTTCATTGTTGGTAGTTTGTTTAGTTTTAAAATGCTTTAATTGTTTTTTTAGTTACTTAAAAAGAATTCGGTTTTCAGCGGAAATTTTGAATTGTAAAAACAA
>JAEYVS010000233.1 GCA_023429265.1 Bacteroidota bacterium
CTATGGGATATTCAATGGCACTGTGCTGGTTGCTGACAGCACCGGAATACTCCTGGAAAAAGGGTATGGTTATGCTAATTTTGACGAAAACATCAAAAACACTCCGCAGACTCAATTCCGCATTGGATCCGTCACCAAGCAATTTGTGGCAACAGTAATAATGCAGCTTGTGGAGGAAGGAAAGGTCGGTCTAAACGATCCCATATCTCGGTACATCCCCGAATACAGGAAAGATACAGGAGACAGCGTCACAATACATCAACTGTTAAATCATACATCAGGTATTAGAAGCTATACAAATATCCCGGGATGGTGGGCTGATTCGACAAAGTTTGAATTTACCGAAGATCATATGTTAAAACATGCTCTGGCACAGGACTTTGACTTTACTCCGGGTTCGGATTACGCGTATAATAATACCGGATATTATCTCCTTGCTATAATTGCAGAGCGAGCTGCCGGTGTCCCATATGAGCTTCTTCTCAGACAAAGGATATTCGACCCTGCCGGTATGAACAGCACGGGGGTTGAGAGAAGTAACTTCCCTCCTCCAAACCTTGCTCAGGGATACATAAGGAAGGGGCTAAATTTTGTAGAAGATGATTTTTTTCTTATGACCAATGCTAAAGGAGCCGGCGATGTATATTCAACTGTTGGTGATATGTACAAATGGGATAGAGCATTATATGGAAGCGAATACCTTTCGGATATATCTAAGGAGAAAATGTGGAGCCCATATCTCAATGAATACGGATACGGCTGGGTTATAACCGAATTCGCTTATAAGGATGATATCGACACAACCTTAATGATATGGCATACTGGCGGTATTAATGGATTTAATACAATGTTCGCGAGGCTGGTGGAAATGGATGCCTCAATAATCATTTGTAATAATACCGGTCCTACAAGCCTGATGCATATGACAGCTAACATACGCAGGGTGTTAATGGGTGAACCCATTGATAAGATTAAAAAACCCTTCATTCCTGAGCTTGAGAGAATGCTGGTCGAGAAAGGAAATGAAGAAACAGTTAGATTTTTTAAAGAACGAAAAGATTCATTGAAAAGTGAATATTCTTTTGATGAAAATTCAATAAATCTTGCAGGGTATATGGCACTCACAGAAGAATTAAATACCGATAAGGCAATCGCTATATTTCAAATAAATATTGAGCTATTCCCTGAGTCCTTTAATGTTTATGACAGTATGGGTGAAGCATATATGAAAAAAGGCGACAAGCCTAAAGCCATCGAATTTTACAAAAAATCCTTAGCAATTAATCCCGGAAATACTAACGGAATACAAATGCTGCAGGAACTTGGAGAGAACATAAAAACTCCGGGTGAAATTAAATTAAAAAATGAGGATCTGGTAAAGTTTGTTGGAAGATATGAACTTTCTCCCGGTTTCTTCATCGAGATATCGGTTTTCGAAGACCAGATATTCGCGCAGGCTACCGGACAGAGCAGGTATGAGATTTTCCCAATTACCGAAATTGACTTTATGCTGAAAGTGGTTGATGCTAAGATAAAATTCCTGGTTGGAGAAAATGATGTAGTCCGAGGACTTACTCTATTCCAGAATAACCAGTCGATAGTTGGCGAAAAGGTTCAATAATTATTTAAAAGTCCCCTTGAGGGGCTTTTTTTATTTCCGGGCAGACTTTTTATCCGGCTTTTCAGGTACTTTGTAGGTATTGTATATTTCCTTAATGTCCGGTAGATACAGTTTTATTAGTTTTTCGGCTTCCTTATCAGTTTCCCATTCATTTTTTATCTTCTTTTTATTGACAAACCATTTCCCGTCTTCTTTTTTGGGATTTGCCTCCACGAAATTCACGAAATGCGAGACTTCGTGTAAAAAGGTAAAAATAATATTGAAATCCCTGCTGCCAAGCATCCTGTATAGCTCTTTAGTTTCAGGCTCCATATTTGCTGTATCCAGCAATGCCCTATTCCAGACTATGTCACCCAGATAATTCTGATACTTATCGAAAACACTAATATTAAAATTAGTATCCGAATTCATTGTCGCCACGTCTATCCTGAAGGGCTCCATTCCAAAATAGAACCTCCCTTTAAGAAGTCTCATAAGATAAATGCCTGAACTGTCTTCAACGATTTCTCTTAAAACGTAGGGCTCAAGACCTCTGAATGTTCTGACAGCATTATTCCTCAGTGAGATACTATCGAGGCTGTAAAATTCTATCAGTTTGCTCTTTTCGGTTTGGAAAAAGTAGCTGTTCCGGAAGTTCACTTCCGCCACATACTTGGTGCTGATGTCGTTATTAATGTTGATTGTAAGGAATGAAAGAATAGCCCATATTACCTGCTCGATCAAAGGATTATCGATTAGCTTGATCATCGTTATTACCCTCCTTTCATAATGAAAGGTTAAAATATTACTGAAAAATGTCAAATAGTGTCGTTAGCAATTCCCCTTTCGCCGGAAGGTGGTTTTTACCGGCATTTACCCTTGTAATTTTTTAACAGAAAAATTTCAAAAAGGTTTCTTAGTTATATGATAATTATGGGGATAGAAAGGTTTAACTGATTTTACTTAATTTATAACTAACGTGAAGAATTTAGCAGTTATTTTTCCGTCTTTGTATAAATATAATTCTTCTCCTGAAATCTTGTATTTTGTAGCTCCAAGTAGTACGTCTCCGAGTTCAAATTCAAAATCCATCTGCCCTTCGCAGTACTTTGCCGTCATTCCAGAAGTAATTTTAATAGACTTATCCAAATTGGCTTCATATGTACCAAA
>JAEYVS010000003.1 GCA_023429265.1 Bacteroidota bacterium
TTCTGGAAAAACTCAATAAGCTCGATAGTAACATTTTAAATTCTACAGTTAATTTTCCAAGGAAAGAGCTTTCCGTTACTTTCGATAACCGTGGGATATCATTAAAAGACATTGTGATTCTGCTCGCTAAGGCAGGGTATGAACCTCTTCTTTCTATGGATTCGGCTGATAAAAAAAGTACTTTCATATCTGATCGATCACTGTATCTGAAACTGGGTATTGCCGCGTTTTGCTTCGGGAATATAATGCTTCTGTCCTTTCCCGAGTACCTGGCATCCGAGGACAGTATCGATCATTCAATGAAGCACTTTTTCGGCTATTTAATAATTTTGCTTTCTCTGCCTGTTTTCTTTTACTCAGCTTCTGATTATTTCAGATCTGCCTGGAACGGGATCAAAACCGGGTCGCTGAATATCGATGTCCCTCTTTCACTGGGAATCGCTGTTTTATTCTTCAGGAGTGTGTATGAACTCTTAGTAAGCAATGACCCGGGATATATGGATTCAATGACCGGGCTTGTCTTCTTATTGCTGATTGGAAAAGTCTTTAAGAATAAGACTTTCGATGCCCTCAATTTTGAGAGGAATTACAGATCATATTTTCCATTATCCGTTACGGTCAAAGACAAAGCCGGAGAACGCTCCATTCCGCTCTCAAAGCTCATAACCGGTAACAGGATCCTTGTCAGGAATAACGAGCTCATTCCCTCAGATTCGATCCTCATCAGAGGCAATGCAAACATAGACTACAGCTTCGTAACAGGTGAATCTGACACGGTTACAAAGATTCCCGGTGATATGATTTATGCAGGAGGTCGTCAGAAGGGAGCATCACTGGAGCTCGAAACCGTAAAGGAAGTATCTCAAAGTTATCTTACCCGGTTATGGAATAAAGATGTATTTACTGAAAATAAAAATGAAGCTCACGTTTCAAAGATAGCTGACACAATAAGCAAATATTTTACTCCTGCTGTAATATTTATCGCAATAGCTGGTGGCCTCATACATTTAAGTGACGGAGTAGATCAGGCGCTAAACGTATTTACATCGGTGTTAATAGTTGCCTGTCCCTGCGCCCTTGCTGTTTCACTGCCCTTTACTCTTGGAAATGCAATGAGGATAATGGGCAAGAATAAACTGTATGTTAAAAACCCATCTGTTGTGGAAAATATGGCTTCAATAGATACGGTCGTTTTTGACAAAACCGGCACCATTACAAAAGCAGGTGAATCCGGGATATCTTACTCAGGTATCCATCTGGGTAAAATCGATATTTCCCTCATACGCTCCCTTTCAAGGAATTCACAGCATCCTCATAGCGTAAAGATTTTCAATTCATTGGAAAGTGAATATGTTTTTGAAGTAGTAAATTACTCCGAGGAAATCGGGCACGGAATATCGGGATTTATAATGAGCAAAGAAATTAGACTGGGCAGCAAAAAATATGTAACACGCGGCAAACTAAATTCTGAAAGTGATGACATTCAGGGAACAAGGGTTTACGTGTCAATTAATGGAGAGCTAAAAGGATATTTTACTTTTTCAAATATCTATAGAGATGGTCTGGAATCAAATTTACGAGGCTTAACAAATCTTGACGTTCATCTCCTGTCCGGTGATAATTCCGGTGAAAAAGAAAATCTCGAAAAGCTCTTCCGCGGAAAAGACTTTATCCATTTTAATATGTCCGCTCAGGACAAACTCAATTACATTAAGCAATTACAACTGAAACAACATAACGTATTGATGCTTGGTGACGGACTCAATGATGCCGGTGCTTTAAAACAAAGCAACATAGGTATTTCGGTTTCCGAAAACATCAATAATTTTACCCCTGCATGCGATGGGATCCTCGAAAGCAGCGCCTTCGAAAGGCTAAGATGCTTTATTGTTTTCTCCAAGGACAGTATGGCAGTCATAAAGACCAGCTTCGTTCTTTCGGTATGTTACAACGCTGCCGGTCTGGGACTCGCGCTGCAGGGGCTTTTAACACCTTTATTCGCCGCTATATTAATGCCGGTTAGTTCTATTACTATAGTTTCCTTCGGCGTACTCGCTACAAATTATTTCGCCAAAAAAAGGAGGCTGTTGTAATGTCGGCTATAATCATTTTGCTTTCAATTAGTATTCTCATAGGAGCAGGTTTTTTGATTGCCTTCATATTTGCCGTAAAAAACGGTCAGTATGAGGACAGATACACACCTTCAGTCAGGATGCTATTCGATGACAACGAAAAAAATAATTCTAATTCATAAAACATAAATGGTAGAAAATACAAATCTACAGATCGAAAAATTCTATTACGATAATACTACCGTAAGGAATTTTGCCATTGCCACGGTTGTATGGGGAATAGTCGGGATGCTGGCGGGACTCTTTATTGCGCTCCAGCTTGTTTTTCCCGACCTTAATCTCGGTATTCCTTATACCTCATTTGGGAGGCTCAGACCGCTGCATACTAATGCGGTGATATTCGCCTTTGTGGGTAATGCCATATTTATGGGAGTTTACTATTCGCTCCAGAGACTCTGCAAAGCAAGGATGTATAGTGATAAGCTTAGCAAGATTCACTTCTGGGGATGGCAGTCTATCATCGTGCTTGCCGCGATAACTCTCCCGCTCGGATATACCACCACGAAGGAATATGCTGAACTTGAATGGCCAATAGATATCCTCATAACACTTGTATGGGTAGTATTCGCTATTAATATGTTCGGTACCATTCTAAAGCGAAGAGAAAAACATATGTACGTCGCTATCTGGTTCTATATTGCGACTGTCATAACCGTGGCTGTTCTCCACATTGTTAATTCCATCGAAATACCCGCTACCTGGATGAAAAGTTACCCGGTTTATGCCGGGGTGCAGGATGCACTGGTGCAGTGGTGGTACGGACATAATGCCGTAGCATTTTTCCTTACTACTCCGTTTCTGGGATTAATGTATTACTTTCTCCCTAAAGCCGCTAACCGTCCGATTTATTCGTATAAGCTGTCGATTGTGCACTTCTGGTCATTGATATTTATCTATATATGGGCAGGACCGCACCATCTCTTATATACTTCGCTTCCCGAATGGGCTCAGTCGCTCGGTGTGGTATTTTCCATTATGCTATGGGCTCCGTCCTGGGGCGGTATGATTAATGGGCTTATGACACTTCGTGGAGCCTGGGACAGGGTAAGAGAAAACCCCATTCTTAAATTCATGGTCGTAGCGGTTACTGCTTATGGTATGTCAACATTCGAGGGTCCATTGCTTTCTCTCAAGAATGTAAATGCGATCGCTCACTTTTCGGATTGGATAGTAGCTCACGTACACGTAGGCGGACTAGGCTGGAATGGATTCCTTACATTCGGAATACTCTACTGGCTGATTCCAAAAATGTTCCGAACAGACCTTTATTCAAAAAAGCTCGCAAACGCGCACTTCTGGATTGGCACATTGGGGATCATAATCTATGTCATCCCGATGTACTGGTCAGGACTTGTGCAGGCGCTTATGTGGAGAGAATTCACTCCGGAAGGACTTCTTCAATATCCTAATTTCCTGGAATCGGTTAGACAGATCATTCCTATGTATGCGGGAAGAAGTGTAGGAGGCTTCCTTTACATAGTTGGTGTGATTATGATGGCATACAATCTCATTAAAACAGCTAAACAGGGAAGCTTCCTGGCGAACGAAGAAGCAGAGGCTCCTCCTATGATAGACCATCTTGCCGGAAAAGAACCCGCCAGAAAACACAGGATACTCGAAGGAAAACCATTAAAGTTTGCCATACTTGCCGGCTTTGCCATTCTTATCGGAGGCATAGTGGAAATGATACCTACTTTTATGATAAAATCGAATATTCCAACGATTTCATCCGTTCAGCCATATACCCCGCTGGAATTACAGGGTAGAGACGTATATATGCGGGAAGGATGCGCTACCTGCCATTCACAGATGATACGTCCCTTCAGGTTCGAAACCGAACGTTATGGAGAGTATTCAAAAGCAGGTGAATTCGTATATGATCACCCGTTCCTCTGGGGATCTAAAAGAATAGGACCTGACCTGCAGCGTATCGGTAAAAAATATCCCGACCTGTGGCATTTAAATCATATGGAGGACCCCGAATCTATGTCCCCTGGTTCAATTATGCCTAAATATCCCTGGCTCCTGGAAGATGACCTGGACATATCAAATACGGAAGCTAAGATCAATGTTATGATAAAGCTTGGGGTTCCATACCCTGAAGATTATGCGAAGATAGCAAACGATGACCTGCTTAAGCAGGCAGAGGGCATTACCGCCGGGCTTGAGAAAAGCGGCGTTCTCATTAGCCCCAATAAGGAGATCATAGCTTTAATTGCTTACCTCCAGAGAATGGGAACAGACATTAAAGTTTCAAGGGATTCTGTAAAAACATCTGGGGAAACAATTCAAAAGTTAAACGGAAAATAAAATGTTTAAACATTATTTCAAACAAATAGAAGACATTGAATTATTTCCTTTGATAGGCTTATTCATCTTCGTAATATTTTTCATTCTTCTATTAATATGGGTTTATAAAGTCAACAAGGAATATATTAAGACTATGTCAGAGCTCCCTTTGCAAAATGATGAGGAAACAGATATTACCCGGTCAGTCATAAAAGAAAATTCAGCATTATGAAAAAAATATTAATATCAATATTATTGTTCATATTTAGTGTCTTTCTCACATTTGGAGATGTTTTGGCTGCCGAGGATGACTCCACAGCGGCATTAAAAACGATGAACTTCTTATTCCTGGCAGCGTTATGCTTAATGCTCTTAATAGCCCTGGCGCACTGGTCGAATAAAACCCCGGGGACCACTGTGGCAACGGAACCAAAGCCTGGCATCATAAAGAAGCTTATGGCGGCTTTGACCCGGTCAACTCCTGTTTCAAAAGAACAGGATATAATGCTGCAGCACGAATATGACGGCATAAAGGAATTAAATAACAGCGTTCCCCCCTGGCTTAATTACATTTTTTTAGGCTCACTGATCTTTTCGATATTTTATCTCCTGCACTTCCACGTATTGGGTACTGGGAGATCACAGTTTGATGAATATTCAGCAGAAATGGAAATTGCACGGCTCGATATGCAGAGATTAATGGAATCGGGGGCGTTCATTACCGAAGAAAATGTAACGGCGCTCACTGATCCGGAATCCATTGCTGCCGGGAAGGAAAGATTTAATAAGGATTGTTCTCCCTGTCACGGTATGAATGGAGAAGGAACGATCGGACCAAACCTCACAGATAATTACTGGATACACGGCGGGAAAGTCGGCAACTTGTTCCATGTCGTAAAAGTCGGTGTACCTGAGAAAGGTATGGTCGCCTGGGGACAGCAATTGAATCCAAAGCAGATGCAAGAAGTAGTAAGTTATATACTAACCCTTAATAACACAAATCCTCCTAATGGAAAAATCCCTGAGGGTGAATTGTATGAGCCTGAGGAGCTTAATGGTGTTGATTCTACAGCGAGTAATAGAATAGATAGTTTGAGCCAAAGCAAGTAAAGGAGAATGGGACTAATGACAGCAAACAATGTTAACGAGAAAGACAAGACGGTCATAAAAGGTAAAGAGGTGTCTGAATATGCTTTTGAATACCGCGATCATCTCGCGACAATAAATGAATCCGGAAAACGCATATGGGTCTTTCCCAAAAAACCTTCCGGAAGATTTTACAATGCGAGAACATACTTAAGTTGGTTGCTGCTAATCTTTCTTTTTGGGGCTCCATTCATAAAAATTGACGGGCATCCATTTATGCTTTTCAATTTTCTCGAAAGAAATTTCATTCTATTCGGCATCGGATTCGGTCCGCAGGATTTTCACCTGTTCTTCCTGGCAATGATAACTCTAATAGTTTTTATTGTACTATTTACTGTAGTATTCGGGAGAGTATTTTGCGGGTGGGCGTGCCCTCAGACAATTTTTATGGAGATGGTATTCCGAAAGATCGAATACTGGATAGAAGGTGATGCGGGACAGCAGAGAAAGCTGAAAGCCTCTCCATGGACCACAGGAAAGATATTCAAGAAGTTATCAAAAAATCTGATCTTCTTTGCAATTGCATTCCTGATTGCCAATACTTTTTTGGCATACATTGTAGGAATAGACGAACTTTATAACATTGTTACTCATCCCCCTTCCGAACACCTCACCGGGTTTATCGCGGTAGTAGGCATATCCAGTGCATTCTATGGCGTATATGCATTTTTCCGTGAACAGGTTTGTACAGTAGTTTGCCCTTACGGTAGGCTGCAAGGGGTATTACTTGATCCTAATACCACTCTCATAGCATATGATTACGTCAGAGGTGAGCCCAGGGGTAAAATCAAAAAAAACACAGAAAGAGAATTTGGAGACTGCATAGACTGCCGGCAATGCGTGGATGTCTGCCCTACAGGAATTGACATCAGAAACGGTACCCAGCTGGAATGTGTGAACTGCGCCGCCTGCATAGATGCCTGCGACACTGTAATGGATAAAATTGGTTTTGATCGCGGATTGATACGGTATGATTCCGAAAACAATATCAAAACTCACTCAAAAAAACGTTTTACTGGGAGGGTCATAGCGTATTCTGTCGTACTAACCATATTGCTTATTGTTCTGATAACCTTACTGGTTAACCGCGCTGATGTTGAGGTTACCATACTGAGAACTCCCGGGATGTTCTTCAATGAGCAGCCTGACGGTTCCATTAGCAATGTTTATAATGTCAGGATGGTCAATAAGACCTTCAATGATGCTGCTGTTGAACTGAAGCTTATCGGCATCGACGGGCAAATTAAGATCGCAGGCAAAGAAACGAGTGTTTCACCACAGGAAAGCGCTGAAACAAAAATGATTATAATGATCGACAAGAATAAGTTAAGCTCAAGAAACAATGAAATCAAGATTGGTATTTATTCAAAAGGTGAGTTGATAGACGAGATCGAAACTAACTTTATGGGACCGGGTTCCCGGAATTAAACAAACTACAAAAATGAGCTGGGGTACAAAGATAATACTTACATTCGCTGTGTTTATGATTGGAATGATCGGCATGGTGGTTTTTGTGTTCAATCTACAGATAGACCTTGTAGAGGATAATTATTATGACAAAGAAATAAAATACCAGGATCAGATCGATATTCTATCGGATACAAGGAGACTTGAAAAATCTCTGGATATAAAACTTACGGAAAAAGCTGTATCCTTTAATTTCCCGGAACACGAAACAACACCCGCCGGAGAGATACAATTTTACAGGCCTTCCGATGCAGGAAAGGATTTTAAACTTCCCATAAAGACCGGTGAAGATCATTCGCAAAGTGTCAGCACTGCTGAAATTGCCAAAGGCTTGTGGAAAATAAAGGTAACCTGGATGGCTGACAATAAGAAGTTTTATTCGGAAGAAACTATATTCATAAACTGATGGATGTATGGGCAGGATTAATACTGGGATACATTGGAAGCCTCCACTGCGCGGGGATGTGCGGACCGATAGCCCTGTCTCTCCAGGAAGGCTCCAAAAAAGGATTTCGTTTCCTTTGGAATAGAATATTATACAATGGCGGCAGAATCATCACTTACTCTTTACTGGGTGCGCTTTTTGGATTATTGGGCAGCCGTATAGTCATCTCCGATCACCAGCAGTTCCTCTCTATTGTAACTGGTGTTTCCATATTGATTGTCACAGTGATTACTTTCCTTGGTAACCGCAATGTATTTTACGGAAAACTTTTTAATAGGTATGTGAATATCATTAAGTCCCCCCTCTCAAAATTATTCAAACAAAAAACCGGGTTGCCGATGATGGGGATCGGGATATTGAATGGGCTTTTACCGTGCGGCTTTGTTTATCTTGCGATTGCGGGATCGCTAACTACCGGCAGCGCTTTATCGGGGATGGGATTTATGGCTTTGTTTGGTCTGGGAACAGTACCTGTAATGCTCGGAGTGTCTTTTCTTGGGAATGTACTAAAAAACAAAGTACGAATTCCATATTCAAAAATACTTCCGGCTTTATCAATAATGATTGCTCTGATACTTATTCTTAGAGGATTAAACCTTGGAATACCTTACCTGAGTCCGGAAATTACAAAAGCAGGTATTGAAACTCAAATGATCTGCGAATAGAAAATTACTTCACCAATAGCATCTTCTTTACCTCACTATATCCTTCAGCTTCGAGCCTGTAAAAATATACTCCGCTTGGATTCCCTGACGCATTCCAGCTGTATTCATAAGTACCACCCGAAAGTTTGGTATTTACCAGCTCTGCTACCTCTTTCCCAAGTACGTCATATATCTTCAATTTGACATTCCCCTTCACAGGAATCGAAAACTTGATCTTTGTATCAGGATTGAATGGATTCGGATAGTTCTGTAATAATGAGAAATCTCCCGGTAGTTCATTACCCGTATTTCCCGCTGTCATCGGAGTAAAGTCCATTAATGGAAGCCTTATGTACGTCGGGTTTGCCGGGTTCATATATATGGTGTTGCGTGCCTGTTTCAGTGAGGGCAGAACATACGGATTAGTTCTCAAAAACGGATCATCAGGTATGTTATCCAGGTTGGTTAGCACTACTCTTATCTTACTACCCGCACCAAATATGTGGGAGTGTGAAGTACCGTAAAAAGACAACTGCCTTATTACTCCCGGAGTTATGTTCCTCTCAGTAAAGTTTGCTCTCGTTACAATGTATGGTTCGTGACCGGGTTTGATTTCATATATCTGCAGGTTGAACTGCGCTATGGTGGTACTCGGCTTATAATGAATGTTTACAAATGGTGTCCCTGCCATTTTAGTTTGATTCTGCAGGACATCGGTTTCGAAGACTATTTGTGTTTTTTCAAACTTAGATTTAAAAACTGAATCAGCAAATTCCCTGTTTACAGCTTCCAGCAATGTTAATGATGTATCTAAAATATTATTTGCAAAACCTACCGTATCAGGTGTTTGATTGCTTAATGAAAGTTTTAGCTTGTTGTCCGGCCAAAAATAAAATTTGACATCTTCTGTCCCTAATGGAGGCCATACATCTGAATGTGACCTTTCCCAGGTCCAGGCGTAATCCACTCTTGGGTATTTACTTGATGCATATGTGTATTTCGGTGAATCAAGTACTCCGTTATTTGTATCGAGCAGCCAGTAATCCATCCATTTTGAAGAAAGATACTTATGATAATCATCCTCTGGCTGAAAAAAATCCGCCCCGTGAGCATCGAATGTCCCAAAGTACATTTTATTGGGTACATTAATAAAAGGGATTGCCTCAATGAAAGGCTGTGTATTAAAGAATTTATCCTGCCATACTGTGCTGATCAAAACAGGGTTTGCATTTGAACCAACCTGCCCCATAAAATCACGGTTCTGTGGAATGTAATGAGCAAGGCTGTCGAATTTATCCGGAGTATCTGCGAGTATCCAGTTTCGGTATGCTTTAACCTGGTCGTTGTATCTTGCTATTGTCGTATCATAGCTCAGTGTCCATAATAATGTCATCTTGATGGAATTATTATACATCCAGTCCGTTGCAAATCTGGGATTAGTAACATCTGACACTATGCACCTTAGACTCGTACCGAATAGAGATGCAGCCATTAAGGGGATTGTGCCTCCCTGTGAGCCGCCTATTGCGCCAACTCTCGTATCATTCACCATTGATAATCCTTTCACAAAATTCACTACCTGGGCAAAATCATTCGCTTCAAGGCTGCTGATAAGATTAGATAAGCCTCCGGAAATTCCCTGCCCTCTCATACTGTAAACCATCGTAAAAAATCCGAATTCTGCAAGCTCTTCTGCGTGATCCAGATCTTCATACTTTGATCCGCCGTAACCGTGGCAATAGATCAAAGCCGGCCAGCCGTTTGGAGGCGGTGGAGTTAAAGGATAAAAACGTGTACAATCAAGAAATGTCCCATCGCTCATCTGAAGCATAAAATCTATCCTGTTCACCTGGTGTATGGTATCTGAGGATGCAGGTGTGTACTTTGGTGTTTTATATTGGGAATATGCAGGGGTACCAATATAAAGGATTGATACTATGAAAACTATAGTGACTATACTGATTTTACCGGTAATATTCTTCGCTTTCCCCATAAATATGCTGAAATTCTTCAAAAATTGTATATTTTATTTAGTAACCCGTAATTTTATACATATTTTATTGCAAAAAGAATGCCAACCCAAATACCTTTTAAGGAATTGAAACAAAAGCTCCCCCGAAGTGTATAAAACATTGAAATTAATTAACATAATTCAATGTTAAGGGTAACGAACCATAAAACCGGAATGAAGAAGCTAACTCTTATAATTTTTATCTTATTTTTTGCGGGGTCTGCTAATGCTCAGAATCTCGAAGGCTATAATGGCTTCGATTTCGGAATGAGTAAGGATGCCGCCTATTTTATCTGTGACGTGAGGGATTATTTCGTTGATACGAATTTTACATACGATGCCGAAGCACAGATTCCCGCTTCACTTTCTTCAAGCTTTATATACTATCTCGACAGCATCGACATCAATGGAACTAGTATTCCTCTGGATGTGACATTATACTTTGACCCGTATAACGGCAATGAACTTTTTAATATCGATGTCTCCATTAAAGCTCCTTCGCGTGACATTAATGAAGCAAAATCTTACTTTAATGTGCTTCTCACTGCAATGAAGGATAAATACGGAACATCTTACAATCACTCCACCGATCAGGATACATCTCGCATCGTAAATTCGCTATTCAGGAGAAAATTTGAAGTGTATGACTGGGATTTGGATAATGGACGCGTAAGCCTCGAACACGACGTCTCCTCATTCTACGTTCTGGATGAAGACTATTACTACACCGATGAAGTGAAAGACTATGGATATCTTGAGGTTACCATCTTTTATTTCGATACAGACAGGTTCTTCCGCTTCTCAAACTCTAAGAATAAGATCGAAGGTAAACCAAACGATGACTTGAAGCAAAAACTTTAATTTTAAAATCGCTATATTTAAATAATTCAAACTATAATAGACATGAGTGAGAAAAGAGAATTTTCCGTAGAAGAAGCAAAAGCCATTGGAGACAAAATAGGGGTCGATTGGGATTTGTATGACTTGGAGCAGTTCAGGCGCGGGCTTGAGGTGGAATTGGAGCACGGTACTCACGATCCTCAAACAAATGTGACAAATGACGACGAAATACTCACCGGCAAGATCGCTCTTGCTCATCTTAAGGAAATTAAAGACTATTACACCCGGCTGGACAAAATGGAAAGTGAAGCTGAAGAAGAGTAATTGTCATTTCTTCAATGCTGTAGCTATTTCTTCGATGCTGTAATACACCGGTAGTCCTTTTCTCTTAAAGACTTCTACTTCCTCATCTGCTCCTTTTGAATCGCCTCCTATCCGAAGCACTGCATCACATTTATCCGCTAATGCCAGGGATATCGGCATCATCAGTTCACCATATTTATCTTCACCCAACGCTTTTATCACAGGCAGCGCGGCATTCACGCCGATTATCGGAGTGTGACCTTTTTTAAAAACTTCGTACGCGGCTGCATTCATTGCCGCGAGATTCTTCTCCCATAACTTCGGATCATCCGAACCTGATCTGTACGGACCCGATACCATTATGAACATTTTCTTTATTAAAATTTCAGCTCGTAGCGCTGCTCTATTACTCTCTTTCCGAAACGTTCGCTCTCTGTTTCCTCCGTAAGAATGAAACCTGCTCTAATGTAAAGCGATGCCGCCGCTTTGAGTTCGCTTGTCGTCCAGAGATAGCTGGATTCGAAGTTCATACCCTTAACCCATTCAACATATTCATCCATAAGTCTCTTTCCGAAACCCAGTCCCCTGTACTCCGGGTCTATTACAAAATATCTAAGCTGATTTGATTCTCCCCTGTCCATTCCAAGCATAAAGCCTGTCATCTTTTCTTCATCACTACATATCCATACTCTATCCCTCTTCGGATTGTACCCTTCAAAAAATTCGATCAGTCCTTCCCTTACATAATCAATGAACCCCTCTCCATAGCCATATTCCTTTTCGTATATCTCCCTATGAAGTCGGACGACACCGTCTATGTGTTCCCTTCGGAATCCGTGAGTGATTTTTATCTGCTCGGGAGAGTTTTTCATTTTTGAAATTAACTTATTAATACAAAATTTTTCATTCCATAAATTATCATAAAATTTTTTCTTCTGATTTTATTTAAATAAAATCGGACGCCATTAATGATATTATTGAAATGCCATATACATATTGTAGGGAGTGCCATGCAGCGCTGTGATAGATATTATTGCGAACTCTATAGATGTTACCTGTACCATACTCATAGCATTTGCTGGTGTAGTCCTTACCCATTTTAAATTGATCAACACATTGCTGCAAATATTGCCTCATTCACAGTCACACCAATGGAAAGTTTTTCCTGCATTTTGATGAATTTCTGGATTGTAAAACCAAACCCGAAATGTTAATTTCAAGGTTTAGCATATTCAGTGACAGGAAAAGGTAAAATTTGGATAAGATAGTCGTAAAAGGCGCAAGGGTACATAATCTTAAGAACATCGATGTAGAATTTCCCCGGGACTCGCTTATTGTATTCACAGGGCTCTCCGGCTCCGGTAAGTCCTCGCTGGCTTTCGATACCATCTATGCAGAAGGTCAGAGACGCTTTATGGAGACTCTCTCCGCGTATGCAAGGCAGTTCATCGGAGGAATCGAGAGACCGGACGTCGACAAGATCGAAGGGCTTTCCCCCGCAATCTCAATAGAGCAGAAGACGATATCCCACAACCCCCGTTCAACAGTGGGAACTGTTACGGAGATCTATGATTTCTTCAGGCTTCTTTTCGCGAGGTGCGGAACTCAATACTCCCCCGACACCGGAAAAGCCGTTACACGCCAGACGCTCGATCAGATCATAGACCATATCTACAATTCCAAACCTAACGCCAAGCTGTTGATACTCGCCCCGGTCATAAAAGGCAGGAAGGGGCATTACAGGGAGCTTTTCGAGGAGATAAGCTCCGACGGCTTCACGCGGGTGCGTGTGGACGGAGAAATGGTGGAGATCGTTCCTAAAATGCAGGTGGCGAGATTTAAAATTCACGATATCGAGATCGTGGTGGACCGGGTCCAGGTAAACGCGAAATCAAAATCCAGGATATACGATTCGCTCGAGACCGCACTGAGATATGGCGATGGAATAGTTATAATCAATGATGAGAAAGAGGACAAGCTTTACAATGAGAAGCTTTCCGATCCGGAAACGGGCAGAAGTTTCGCGGAGCCTGCACCGAATTCTTTCTCTTTCAATTCACCGTACGGATGGTGTAATAACTGCTACGGACTGGGCGAGAAGACCGAGATCGATGTATCAAAGATCTTCCCGGATAAGTCGATGACAGTGGCAAAAGGAGGGATCTCTCCCCTAGGAAAACCCAAGCCCAGCTGGCTTTCATCCATAATCATCGGTGTCATAGAGAATCACGGGTTTGACATCGATACCCCTATCGAGAAGTTTTCGGATGATCTAATGGATGATCTGCTATTCGGGACAAAAGGAAAGATCAAGTACAAATATAAGAGCTCGACCGGAAAATCCGGAATGTACAATCACAAGTTCAACGGGCTGATAAATTACATTACACACTTCGAGCAGGAATCGACATCGGAGCACATCAGGAACTGGGCCGAAAGCTTTATGACAATTAAGACCTGCCCCATCTGTAATGGCGGAAGATTAAAGGAAGATGCCCTCTGGGTAAAGATTGACGGAAAGAACGTTCACGACATCTCAAAAATGACAATAAGCGACTGCCGGGCGTTTTTTGAGACTCTGGAATTCACTGACAACAAGAAGATCATTGCCGAACAGATATTGAAGGAGATCAAGACTCGTCTTGATTTCCTGTTAAACGTTGGGCTTGATTATCTTTCACTGGACAGGAGCGCAAAAACCCTTTCCGGTGGAGAAGCGCAGAGGATAAGGCTTGCGACCCAGATAGGATCACAGCTCACGGGAGTATTATATATCCTGGATGAACCATCGATAGGGCTTCACCAGAGAGATAATATCAAGCTCATCACTTCCTTAAAAAATTTACGCGACCTTGGAAATTCGATCATTGTCGTAGAACACGACAGGGAGATGATAGAAGCTTCCGATTTTGTTGTCGACCTGGGACCAAAGGCAGGAGAACACGGAGGTGAAATCGTTTCCCTGGGACCCCCTCTAAGTCTCAATGGAGCCTCAATAACTGCTGAGTATCTCTCCGGTAAAAAGAAAATTCATACTCCGGAGAAAAGACGGGAAGGAAATGGAAACTTCCTCACCCTGAAGGGGGCGACCGGGAATAACCTGAAGAATGTCAATCTAAGGATCCCTCTTGGGAAATTCATTACGATCACAGGGGTCAGCGGATCGGGTAAATCCACGCTGATAAACGAAACCCTGTATAAAATACTTTCGAGAAAATTTTACAAATCTCCCGAGAATCCGCTGCCATATAAGTCTATCGAAGGGTTTTCAAAGAAATTAGCCAACAGGACAGAGAGGATACTCGACAAAGTCATCGAGATAGACCAATCCCCCATCGGGCGAACTCCCCGGAGCAATCCCGCGACATACACCGGGTTATTCACCCACATAAGGGATCTATTCGCGGCGCTGCCAGAATCAAAGATCAGGGGATACAAGATAGGCAGGTTCTCCTTTAACGTAAAAGGTGGAAGGTGCGACGCATGTGAAGGAGCAGGCCTGAAAAAAATAGAAATGAACTTCCTTCCAAACGTGTATGTAAAGTGTGATGTATGCGAAGGAAGACGATATAACCGCGAGACCCTTGAGATAAAATATAAAGGTAAATCAATCTCAGACGTACTGGAAATGACAGTTGAGGAAGCTGTTGAATTCTTTAAGCATATCCCATCACTCAGCAGGAAGCTTGGAACGCTTCACGATGTAGGATTAGGCTACATAAGATTGGGGCAGCAGGCGACTACCTTATCCGGCGGAGAAGCGCAGAGAGTAAAGCTTTCCTCCGAGCTTTCCAAGATTCAAACCGGGAAGACAATATACATTCTGGACGAACCTACTACCGGCCTGCATTTCGAGGACATCAATATGCTGCTCGACGTGCTGAATAAGCTGGTAGACAAAGGTAATTCAGTGATTGTGATAGAGCATAACCTAGACGTGATCAAAGCTGCTGACTGGGTAATAGACCTGGGTCCTGAAGGCGGCTCCGGCGGCGGTGAGATCATAGCCGAAGGTACACCCGAAGACCTTATCACTAAATATCTTGACAAAAGCTATACCGCGCAGTTTTTAAAGGAAGAGATGAACAGGAAGTGATACAAAAAAAACGTTCCCAAACAGGAGTTTGGGAACGAGAGATTTTTACAGATTTCTCTAAAATTTCAGCAGATTATTTTTTAGCTGATGAGTAATTATTTGCAACTTCATCCCAATTCACTACATTCCAGAAAGCGGAAAGGTAATCAGGGCGTTTATTCTGATACTTCAAGTAATAGGCGTGTTCCCATACGTCACAACCGAGAATGGGAGTGCCTTTTTCATCAGCGATGTCCATCATCGGACTGTCCTGGTTTGGTGTAGAGGTCACCGCAAGCGAGCCGTCATCCTTTACAATAAGCCAAGCCCAGCCTGAACCGAACCTTGTCGCCCCGGCATCTTCAAACTTCTTTTTGAAATCATCCAATGAACCAAATGCGCTATTGATAGCGTCACCAAGCTCCCCGGAAGGATCTCCGCCGCCGTCTTTTTTCATCCATTTCCAGAATAGACTGTGATTATAGTGTCCGCCGCCATTGTTTCTCACGGCTGCGGGATACTTTGAAATGGTTTTTATTATTTCTTCGATAGGAAGATTCGCGGCGTCAGTGCCTTCGACCGCAGCGTTTAATTTATCTACATAAGCCTTGTGGTGCTTGTCGTGGTGTATTTCCATCGTTTGTGCATCAATTGTTGGCTCTAACGCGTCATTGGGGTACGGGAGTGGGGGTAATTCGAAAGCCATTTTACTATCCTCTCTTTGCTTTTTGTTTCATAAAATGAAAGATAGTAATGATAAGAATTAACTTCTATGCAATTTGGAGAAAAGGGGGTAAGAGTTTGTTTTTACAGATTTATTTTTACGAATACATTCATTTTTAGCTGGACGCCATAATTATTTGAGCGGCTTTTTGTGCTTTCGGGGGAATCCTGTTCGTAGCTGAAACTATTAAAAACCTGGTTCACGAATCTAAAATCGGACTCATTCATTTCGAACTGGTAGTACGGTTTTAGTGCAATTTCAAACTCCTCACCCCAGGGCGAATAACTAAACTGAAGGTAAGGTGTAATTGCAAACAGAGGATTGTCACCATCAAGAGTCGCTCGCTCCTTTGCATTTTCATATCCGGGCTTTGCTTCGACTGTGGTATCATATAGTCTCCAGAGAACTTTTGTACTGCCCAGCTCAAAGTGTGATCCGGCAACCAGCTTAAAGCCTTTTTCCCAGAGGAGATACTTTCCAACTCCCAGTCCAATGGTAGAAATATTGGTCCGCAGGTCAAACTGATGGAGGTTAGGGTTATTCACCAGATACCCTTCCGCATAACCATTGCTTTCTCTTTGAGTAAAGCCCACTTCTACCAAAAAGCTTTGAGCAATAATAAGTCCACCGCCAACAGTGAATCCGTGCATCCAGTCAATGTTATCCAGTTTTCTAACCTGGTCGGGACGGTTTTCATTGTAGCGATCTATGACAAAATTCAGTCCATCCATATCAGGCTTACTGAAATTATATCCGCCGGAATAGTACATATAATTGCGTTCCTGTCCGTTTGCATTACCAAAACAAGCGAGAGCAAACAGAAAAAGCAAAATATTTCTTAAGAGTACCTTCATTAAGATTTTGTGTATGACTGAACAATTCCGCCTAACGCAAAACCCATTATGGCTCCATATCCGGTCATCATATAGGCATTTGACTGGATCATACAGGTACCATTCGAGCACCCGATAAAATTCCAGTAGGCAAATCCGCCAATGATGCCAAGGACAACCCCAAGAATAAGAAACTTCTTCTTTTTTAAGAATTCCATTATTTCAAATATTTTTTTAAATATTTAGCAGTAAATGATTTACTCGATTTAGCTACAGCTTCAGGTGTTCCTTCTGCTACGATTTCACCGCCTGCATCCCCGCTGTCAGGTCCCAGATCGATTACATAATCCGCGCATTTTATTACATCGAGATTGTGTTCGATGACAAGAACGGAATTTCCTTTTTTGATCAACTGGTCAAAACATTTTAACAATTTTGAAACATCATTAAAATGCAATCCCGTGGTAGGTTCATCAAAAATAAACAGCGTATTATCTCCTCTTTCCTGGAAAGTGAGATGGTAAGCAAGCTTAACACGCTGAGATTCTCCGCCGGAGAGAGTCGATCCCGACTGCCCCAGCCTGATGTACCCCAGGCCAACGTCTTCCAGTACTTTCAGTTTCGCGGAAATCTTCGGATAGGGCTTAAAGAACTTAATTGCCTCTACCACCGTCATATCAAGGACTTCGCTGATATTTTTCAGGCTTCCTTCCCCACTTTTGAGGGTGATATCGAGCACATCTATCTTGTATCTTTTTCCTCGGCATACCTCGCATTCAAGCAGGATATCAGCCATAAACTGCATTTCAATTTTGACTATACCTGTTCCTTCACACGTCTCACATCTACCACCGGGTACATTGAATGAAAAATAACCGGGGGTGAGGTTTTTCCTTTTTGCTACCGGTGTGGATGCAAACGCGTCCCTGATAACATCGAAAGCTTTAATATACGTCACAGGATTACTACGGAGTGTCCTGCCAATTGGAGTCTGGTCGACAATTTCCACGGCATCAATGTTCTTATGCCCGATGATCTCATCAAACTTTCCTATTTTATCGGAATACGAGCCTTCGAGCTTTTTCTTCAATGCTCCATAAAGTATGTCATTCACAAAAGTAGATTTACCCGAACCGCTGACACCCGTTATACAGGCAAACATATTCAGCGGAATATTTACATCGATATCCTTTAGATTGTTTTCGCTCGCGCCTTTTATCGTAATGTATTGAGTATCTTTTGTTATCTTTCTTCTTTCAGCAGGTACTTTGATCTTTTCCTTTCCGCTAAGAAATTTACCCGTTAGAGAATTTTTGTCGGATAAAATTTCTTTGTATGTTCCCTGGAAAATCACCTCTCCACCGAGCTCTCCTGCAAGCGGTCCCATGTCGATGATCCCATCAGCAGCTTCCATCATATCCGAGTCGTGCTCTACCACCAATACGGTATTCCCGAGGTCACGCAGAGATTTCATAATATTAATGAGCCTGTCATTATCGCGAGGATGAAGTCCAATGGAAGGTTCATCAAGCACATACACCGAACCTACCAGGGATGAACCGAGCGAAGTGGATAGATTTATCCTCTGTGATTCTCCTCCCGAGAGAGAGTTAGAGAGCCTGTCTAATGTAAGATATGTCAAACCTACTTCATTCAGATATTTCAGGCGTGAAATGATCTCCTCAAAAATCCTGCCGGACACCTGTTTGTCATACGCATTGAGCTTTATATTCACAAAGAAATCGTAAGCCTCAGAGATCTTCATTTTTACAATGTCCGCGATGGTCTTATCCGTAATCCTTATGTATAATGCCTCTTTTCTGAGCCTTGAACCGCCGCATTCATTGCAGGTAGTGTAAGCACGATATTTATTTAGCAGAACCCGATAATGAAGCTTGTAAGAAGCTTCCCTCTCCACCTTCTTAAAAAACTTATCAACCCCAATGAATCCTTTACCGCCTTTGAGAATAATCTTCATCTCATCTTCAGTAAATTTCCTGACAGGTTTATGAACATCAATATTCAGGTCATCAGCTGCTTCGATGAGTTCAGTCAAATGCTTTGAATGCTTTGGTGTCGTAAATGGCGCAATTGCTCCCTGGAATAAGGATTTGCGCTTATCGGGGATCACGAGGTCATAATCTATGTCCATTGTCTTACCGAATCCCTGGCATTTTTCGCAGGCTCCGAATGGATTTTTAAATGAGAACATGCGAGCCTCGGGCTCAAGGACTCGTATTCCGTCGCGCTCTAGATAGTGATTAAAATCAAAATCCTTAAATCCCTCATCACTCAATATCCTTATAGATACGAACCCGTCGCTTTCTTTATAGGACATTTCAATCGAGTCATTAAGACGGGAAACACTTTCATCATCAGCAGGGTCAAAGCTGAGCCTATCGATTATCACCTTCAGCGGTTCATCCTGCTTTTGTTTTAAAATGCGGGCTATTGCTTCTGAATCTTCGTAGTCATTGAGGTCTAAAACTTCATCCTCTATGAATATCCTGTAAAACCCTTTTGCCCTGAGACCTGTAATAACCGATTGGAGTATTGCTTTATCTGTAAAGTTCTGTCTGAAATAAATATATAGTTTGATTGGTTTACCACCGGCAATGTCTGAGATTTCCTTTATTATCGTATCGGGGAGGTCTTTAGTTACCAGTTTACCCGATACAGGGGAATACGTCTTTCCTATCCGCGCAAAAAGGAGCCGGAGATAATCGTAGATTTCGGTAGTTGTGCCGACTGTAGAGCGGGGATTTCTTGTGCGTGTTTTCTGTTCGATAGCCATAGAAGGCGCAAGCCCGGACATAAAATCCACATCCGGCTTATTCATACGCTCAAGGAACTGACGGGCATAAGATGACAGGCTCTCAACATATCTCCTTTGACCTTCTGCATAGATAGTATCGAAGACAAGAGACGATTTACCGGATCCGCTTACTCCCGTTACGACGGTAAGCTTATGTTTCGGAATGTCTATGTCAATGTTCTTAAGATTGTGCACTCTTGCGCCGCGGATAATTATGAATTTCCTGGCATCGGGAAGATCCGGATGCAAAGGCGCATTACTTTCCCCGTTTTTACTGACTTTTGGTTTATTTTTCCTGACGGCTTTTTCCATTGAAGCAAAATCTATAAAATAGAATTTTAAAGAATTATAATCAGTTCTATAA
>JAEYVS010000009.1 GCA_023429265.1 Bacteroidota bacterium
ACTTACATTTGCAGTATCAATTTAAAAAATTCAATTTAGTATTTATTAGAGTGCTGAAAAATCGTATTTTGAAGAGTTTTACGAAAATAACCACATTTCTTTAATGGCAAAATCAAAGGCAAAGCCTCTTAAAAAGACCTCCCCATCCAGACAAACGGGAAAATCGTCTGCAGATCTCAAAAAAAGCTTAGATTCTTCACCGTTTGAAAAATACCAGGATTACATTTACATAGGAATCATCATACTTGCTGTGCTGATCTTTTTCAGCGAGGGGGTATTCGGCGGTAAGATATTTGCATCAGCGGATAACCTGTCACCTTACAGCTTTAAGACTTTTCTTGAAGAGGCAAGAAACAGCGGGATTTACCCTTTATGGGTACCGTATGTATTCGGAGGGATGCCGTCACTTGCATCACTGACCACGGGACTGCCTGCGGCGCACAACATATTTTCGTATATATGGGATTCCATATTTAATGCCTTCGCCGGGGATAATCTTTTTATGCTGACACTTCCCTATTATTTGCTTTTTGCCATCGGGACATATTTTTATACACGAAATAAATTTAATAACAATACGATAGCACTTTTCTGCGCATTATGCGGAGTGCTTGCCACAGGAATAATACAGCTGATCATAACAGGTCACCATACAAAGATGATGACATTTGCGTTTTTCCCGATAATACTGCTGGTAATAGATAAGATGATAGAGTCCGGACTTAAGGGATGGAAAAGCTATGCGCTGTACATCCCTGTGCTGGCAATACTGATGTACCTGCAGCTGCACTTTCACCACATTCAACTGATGTTCTATTCTTATATGATGATAGTAATGTACTATGGGTATATCCTCATATACAATATTGTCAAAAAGGAAAACTATGTGACGCTGCTCAAAGGCGGAGCGGTGCTTGCTGCCGGGGGTATTCTTGCATTGGCGATGGACGCTAACATTTTATTTTCAGTAAAGGAGTATAACGAATATTCCATACGAGGGCAGGCAGGCATAGAAGCACTGAATAATCCAGTAACCCAGGACGAGAACCCGCTCGACTATCAATACGCAACGAACTGGTCATTCAGCCCGGGGGAAGTGCTGACGTTTTTCATTCCCTATTATTATGGTTTTGGGGGTGTAGAGGTAAACGGTCAGCGGGCAAACACCTACTGGGGGCAGATGCCATTTACGGATTCCCCGGTATATTTTGGATCGATCGTATTCCTGTTAGCGCTGATGGGGATAGTGATGAACTTCCGGAGAAGCGCGTCCGTGCAGGCATTAACGGTTATCGTTGTATTCTTCCTATTCCTTTCATTCGGAAGGACGTGGCCCATAATATTCGATTTCTTCTTTTATAATTTCCCATTATTTGGTAGCTTCAGGGCACCGGTAATGATACACTATTACCTCGACTTTGCATTTCTAATACTTGCGGGATACGGGTTAAAGAGCATTATTGATTCTGCTAAGGATAAAGTACAGCAGGAAAAAGTAAAGAAGGTAAGCTTTGTCTTTATGGGACTGGCGGGATTGATATTCATCATATCAATCATTGGTTTCCAGGACAGCTACACCGAGTCCGTACTAAAGGGACCAAAGGCGATGGAATATAAACAACAAGGGGCTCCCCCGCAGCAGGTCGACCAGTATTTCTCGCAGCAGGTTGCACCAGAGGCATATAAGAATGTGACGAGTGATATGATGCTTCATTCCATATTGATGCTCGCAGTTCTTGTCGGAGCTTATCTTTATTCTCAAAAGAAGACAACATTAGGTATATTCACGGGGCTGGTGATAGTGATAGCGGTATTCGACATATGGAATATCAGCGCAAAGACACTACACTGGGATAATGCCCAGGATAAGGAATCGATGTTCGCTAAGACGGACTATGTGAACTTTATTTTGAATTCGGATCCGGATACATACAGATACCGTGTAGCAGAATATAACGGCGGAAGAATGGCAACAAGCAACTTCCTGGCGTTTTACAAATTACATTTATTCAACGGATATCACGGCGCGAAGATAAGGAATTACCAGGATGCAATCGATGTGGCGGGAGATTTAAACTCTACATTATTAGACCTTGGGAATGTGAAGTATTTGATATCGGATAAGCCATTACCGGATTCATCTTATATACCTGTATTCCAGGGCAGTAAGATAGTGTATGAAAACACCGATGTACTACCCAGGGCATTCTTTGTAAATGAATACAGGGTTGAGAGCGGGCTGAACATCTTAACAGCAATGAGAGACGGGACATTTAATCCACGAACAACTGCACTGCTGGAGCAGGATCCCGGAGTTCAGATACAGCCGGCGGATTCCTCTGTAAGCGCAACGATAACGAAGTTTGACATCCATTCGATAGAGTATGACGTGACTGCAACGGGAAATAACCTGCTTGTACTAAGTGAGATTTATTACCCGGCAGGATGGAAGGCATACATCGACGGGCAGGAAGTAGATACATATAAGACAGATTATTTATTCAGGTCGGTCGTGGTACCTCCGGGACAGCACAAGGTGGAGATGAGGTTCGAGCCTGAGGCGTACGTGAAGGGAAAGACAATCAGTATTGGAGCGAACGTTATAGTTGTACTTGGATTGATAGCAGGAATCGGCGGGATATTCATGACACGTAAGAAGGGAGAAGACAACAAAGATGAAACCACTGAGAAAAAAGATGAAACCGGGAAAGAGGAAGAAGCTTAAATAAATGAAGGCTTTAATAACGGGTATAACAGGTCAGGACGGAGCTTATCTTTCAAAGCTGCTGCTCGACAAAGGGTATGATGTAATTGGAATAACGAGAGATACCTCCGACATAAGGACTACTAATCTGAGATATCTCGGTATAGATAAAGATATCGAGCTGGTAAAAGCAAACCTATTAGATCTTTCAAATATTTTGAGACTGATTAGCGAGTATAAGCCAGACGAGATGTACAACCTTGCCGCGCAGAGCTCGGTGGGGCTTTCATTCGAGCAGCCCATAGGGACTCTGGAGTTTAACATTATCTCGACGGCAAATATGCTGGAAGCGATAAGGAATGCCAGCGCGGGAACAAGATTTTACAATGCATCAAGCAGTGAGATGTATGGGAAGATAAAACCGGAGAATCTCCCTGTAACAGAGGAGACGGTATTGCACCCTGTGAGCCCTTACAGCATCTCAAAAGCTTCCGCTCACTGGATAACTGTGAATTACAGGGAAGCATATGACTTATTCGCGGTGTGCGGAATTTTGTTCAATCACGAATCGGCTTTAAGAGGTGAGAATTTTGTAACAAAGAAGATACTCGAAGGAGCTATTAAGATAAAGAAGGGTTTACAGGATGATATCACACTTGGCAACCTGGATGTGAGCAGGGATTGGGGGTATGCTCCTGAATACATTAAGGCGATGTGGCTGATGCTGCAACAGGATAAAGCCGATGACTACATAATATGTTCAGGAGAGGCAAATACGCTAGAGGATTTCACCAGGAAAGTCTGCGAGAAGACAGGAATAGATTATGACGAGAAAGTTAAATTCAGTAAGAAGTTTTACCGTCCTGTCGAACTGGAAATCATTTATGGAGATAACTCCAAGGCAAAGGAAGGACTGAACTGGGATTACAATATTTCATTCGATGAGCTCATAGAGAAATTAGTAGAAGACGAGGAAAAGTTTTTTGAATGGAAACAAAGCAATAAAGCATACTAAAGTACATTGATCAAAAAGATTTTAATAGCCAACAGAGGCGAGATAGCCGTAAGAATCATCAAAACAGCAAAAGAGATGGGCATTAAGACTGCCGCTGTTTACTCCGATTTTGACAGGTATTCTCTCTATACAAAATACGCAGACGAAGCATTCTACATAGGTCCTTCCCCTGCCTCTGAGAGCTACCTGCTTGCAGATAAGATCATAGAAACAGCAAAGATGTGCGGGGCGGATGCAATTCACCCGGGATACGGGTTTCTTTCGGAGAGGGCATATTTTTCAAAGATGTGCAAGGACAACGGAATAATTTTCATAGGTCCACCGGCAGAGGCAATAGAGAAGCTGGGAGATAAGACAGCCGCAAAGACACTGGCTATGGTGAACGGTGTCCCCACGGTACCGGGTACAGCAGAGCCCATAAGCGACGCAGTAGAAGCGAAAAAGATAGCT
Source organism: Bacteroidota bacterium (assembly GCA_023429265.1). Taxonomy (GTDB): domain Bacteria; phylum Bacteroidota; class Ignavibacteria; order Tepidaquicellales; family Tepidaquicellaceae; genus JAEYVS01. Next base: position 4,170 of record JAEYVS010000009.1, read on the forward strand.
GATGAGATAGGTTACCCTTTGCTGATAAAGGCATCAGCAGGCGGAGGGGGTAAAGGAATGAGGGTAGTGAGGGAAGGAAAGGACTTTGAAAGCGCGCTGAGGATGTCACAAAACGAAGCGAAATCATCATTTGGCGATGATAGTGTGTTCATAGAAAAATACATAGAAGGCGGGAAACATATTGAATTTCAGATACTAGCAGATCAGCACGGGAATGTGATACATCTTGGCGAACGTGAATGCTCAATGCAAAGAAGGCTTCAGAAGATCATTGAAGAGACTCCTTCGGTAGTAATAAATGATGAGCTTAGAAATGAGATCGGTGAACGCGCAAAGAAGCTCGTGAAAGCCGCGGGTTACACAAACGCGGGGACAATGGAATTCATAATGGATAAGGACAGGAATTACTACTTCCTCGAAATGAACACAAGACTCCAGGTAGAGCATCCTATAACAGAGATGAGAACTGACACAGATCTAGTGAGGGAACAGATATTAATAGCATCAGGCGAGAAACTTTCGATGACCCAGGAGGATGTGGAATTTGGAGGACATACAATAGAATGCAGGATATGCGCGGAAGACCCTGATAATAATTTTCTTCCTTCCATAGGGAGAATAGATTACATCAGCAGACCCTCGGGAAATGGAATTCGTGAAGACTCGGGAATCGAG
>JAEYVS010000018.1 GCA_023429265.1 Bacteroidota bacterium
TTCTGCTTATACCTGTAACGTAGAGAATTCCCGAGCTGTAAAGGATCTCAAGTCCCGAGTCGAAGTCATTTCCGGGTCCATTATACCGTGAAGCCCATTGAAATACTCCCGCGGCATCATACATCAGTGTGACATAATCGCCACCGCTTCCACCCGTGATGTAAACATTTCCAAGCTCATCCACAGCAATGGAGTTTCCTATGTCGTTACTTCCGTTTGTAAAGCTATACCGTTTAACCCATACAGTATCTCCATTACTATTATATTTTATAGTCAGGATATCAGAGGTCATATCCATTCCCGTACTGAAACCGGTTACATATACATTTCCATTTGCATCCACTGCAATATCATTTGCTTCATCCACCGGGAGACCTGAACCCCCTCCGTCATAATGTTCAACCCAGACAGTATCACCTGACGGTGTGATTTTGAGCGTTGCAAAATCAAAGTTGTTATTCAGTCCTGTGCCCTGTGACCGGCCGGTTTGGTAAACGTTTCCGCCTTCGTCGATCACCATTCCGCGAACTTCATCGATACCCGTTGGAATACCGCTGTATCTAAGTGTCCATAGTTCATTCAACTGGGCATATATCGGATGGAATGCCTGGAGAATAAAAATTAAGAAAAATAGTTTTGTTTTCATTTCCGTCTGATTGATTTGATAAACTTGATTGTAAATTAGTAAGATCATATCAATTAAGACAAAGAAAATATCCCCAGAATATCTCAAATTTCTACCTCCTTTGAAGCGAATTTTTCACTATAATATGGATTATTGCTTCATTTTTAATGTATTTTTAAGTTACATTATCTCAAAAAACGAAAGTGTTAAATGGAAAATTCGGGTCTCATTAAGGCATTAAAAACCTTTAGTAAAAACGAAATAAAGGAGTTTGGAAGATATGTGGATTCCCCCTTTCATAATGGAAGAAAGGAACTAAGTAAGTTTTACGGAATTATCAAAAAGCATTACCCTGATTTTCGGGGAAGTGCAATGAACGAAGAAACACTTTATTCGAAATTATACCCCGGGAAAAAATATGATGAGAGGGTTATTCGAAGGCTTAGTTCTTTTTTAATGAAGTTGGTGGAAAGCTACCTGACATACGTTGGCTTACAAAAAGATAACTATACTCTTAAGAAATCATTCTTAAAGGAAGCCGGAAAGCGAAATCTAACCCGTGTATATGAAAAACAGTTGATTGAACTGGAAAAGGAATATTCAAACTTCATCCCTCCCGCTGAAGAGTATTTTTTACGAAAGTATTACATAGTTGAGGATAAACTGAATAACTATTTATATAAAACAAAGGATGCATCTATTGCGGATGACATAGAAAATCATTCATTATACCTCATTGAATTTTTACTGGTCCAGATATATCAGAGCAGATATAATTTATTCCTATACGAAAAGGAATTCCAGGCGGATTACTCGGAATCCGTGTTTATGGAGCTATTCAGTCAGATGGATTTTCAAAAAATATTGAAGAAGGTTAAAGATAAGGATCCTGAAAATTACCCGGTCATTGCAATATACTACTATGAACTAATGGCATTACTGGAAGGAAACGAAAGCATAGAAATATTTAAAAGATTACTTAAAGATAATGCAAATAAGTTTTCCTGGCTTGAGAAACGAAACTTCTATTATATTTTTGTCTCCATATGTTCTTTGCAAATAGAAAAAGGGGAAGGTAAATACAAAGCTGAGCTTTTGAATGCTTACAAAGAAATGCTTGATCTGGGAATTTGCAGTGACTATGAAGGAGGTTATTTTTCCGCGAAACTATTCCGCAATATTGTAGCCGCAGCAAATATCGCGCGTGAATATGAATGGCTCGAGGATTTCATAAACAGGTATTCCGGATATCTTGCTCCTGATGATAAAGACAATATGTATTCTCTCTCGATGGCGTTATTAAACTACGAAAAAGGGGAGTATGGCAAAACCCTCGAATGCATTTTGAACATAGATGTGGAGCTGGTTCATTTTAAAATTGACGTGAGATACCTTACCGTTAAAACTTATTATGAGCTTGGATATTATGAGCAGCTTCTTTCATCCATCGATGCGTTCCGTCATTTTCTATCCAATGACAAGCACATATCCGGGAGAATCGTGGATGTTTATTCGAGGTTCTGCAGCCTTACAGGGCGTCTTGCGAAAATCAGGATAGAGAAAGCATATGACAGGCTTCCGGGCATAAAAAAAGAAATATTGTCGCTCGACAATAAAGCAAATTCTGAGTGGCTGATGTCTAAAGCAAATGAGATTGGGGAATAATTTAAAAGCCCCCAAGGAAATAGATCCTCAGGGGCTTTCGGTAATTTAATGCCGGAATTTACTTAAGGAGAACGCTTTTTTTTGTAACAATAAAATTATCCACCTCCATTCGGAAAAAATAAATACCGCCTGCAATATTCCCTGCGTACCACCTGTATTCATAGTCTCCCGGCTCAAGAGTATTTTCAACCAATAATGCTACTTCCTTTCCAAGCAGATCAATAACAGAAAGTTTCACCTTGCTTCTATTTGCCACTTCAAAGCGAATGAGGGTTTCGGGGTTGAATGGATTTGGATAATTTTGTAATAATGCAAATTTTTCAGGAATCTCGGATCCAATCTGATTGACGGGAGTCGATATACCTCTTATCATTCTGAGTCTCATAGATGGACCTTCCCCGTCGGCGATATATAAAGTATCTCCTGTAAGAGATGCTGTAATAGCTACCGGATGAAAAAATTGAGAAGTAAGCGCCGGACCATCCACATACCCCGGCGCGCCTGTACCGGCAATGATGATTGGCACTGTATAATTTGGATTGGATATATCTGTAGATATCTTGTAAATTCTGTTATCTTTCAGGTTACATACAAAGAGATTTCCATTCGAGTGATCCATATAGCCGGTAACGGGGGTTTGGTTAGGACCACCAGGAATGGTCGCGAATAAACTCATATCTCCCAGAGGTGAGATGCGGATTATTCTTCCATCGAATAGATTTGCAATGTATAAATTTCCTTCTTCATCAAATGCCATACCGGCTCCGTAGTGCATTGGCTGTCCACTTGCGAATACAGTGTCGGTTGAATAAAACCTGACTTTCCTTACCTGATTAATGCTTCCCCCACCTACCATATTTGTATTTATGTAATATGTCCAATCGGCATCCCTTATAAGACCTGAAGGTCCCAGCAGTCCACGCATTACTGTATCTACGTTCCCACCGGGCCATATTTTTATAATGAAGCCGTTATTCCAGTTAGCGGCTACTACAGTTCCTGAATCACCAAGTTCCACTGCCCCAAGATTTGTGTATCCATCGAGAAGTACTGTAACCTCACCGGCTGGGGTGATTCTCCTCACTTTATTCCCGCCATAATCCGTTGAGATTATGTTTCCTGAAGCATCAAGATCAAAGTCATCACCGCAGGGCTCGTTAAGTATTGTTGAGACTATTTGAGCTTCACATACGGCAGCTGAAATAAGTATGAATGTTAATATAAAATATTTCATATTGTTCTTATTTAGTGAAAACCATTTTTTTAACTATTTCCGAATAGCCGGTGCTGAGTTTATAAAAGTATATCCCTGAAGGTATGTTTGAAGCATCCCATTGAAATTTATATTTTCCCATATTCAGTTTGCCTGAAAAAAGCACCTGCATCTCTTTCCCGAGGATGTCATATACTGCCAACTTGATTTTCTCTTCCTTCGGGAGAGAGAATTCGATGTTTGTTAGAGGATTAAATGGATTCGGATAATTCTGAGCAAGAAAAAACGATCCGGCATTCGAAGAGATGCTTTGAATGCCAACTTTGTTTCCGAGTTTCAGAACGTATAATCCGGTCTGACGGTCTGAAGCAATGATCTTTCCGGAAGGGAATTTATATACACCCCAATTGCCTCTGTACGTATTGGAGTTTGACGAGGGGTATGTGTCATACCATCCAATCTCGATTGGGTTTTCGGGATCTATTATATTTAGCACCCGCACCCCGGCTTCGTAATGAGCTACGTACGCGGTATCCCCAAATATCTCCACATTATGTACGATTGTGTTATTTATTCCGGTAGGTATCCAGTTCCTTACAAATAACACGTTTGTAATATCTTCTTTATTCCATATCTTTAGCCTCCCCGGCGGTGTCTCAGTTTCATCAGTAGTAAAAATATACCTGCTGTCTTTAGTGAGGTCGGAGTTATGAGTGAACGGATTTGGCAATGTCCTGAAGAATGCCAGAGTTTTTAGGGAGTCTTTGTTTCTAGCATCAATAATTGTCAGCCTACCTACGTCGATATTTGATGCGTAAATCGTATCATTTATTATCCGTGAATCATGAACATAATGTTCGTTCCAACCTCCTCTTCTGACAGGATTGAGCGGATCTGAAAGATCAAGTACTGTTGTTCCCTGGAAGGAACCATTGAAGAGTGTACCGTTTAGGTAAAGGAAATGCCCACTCTGAGAAATTGTATGTCCGTTGTGTCGGCCCGGAATAATGTGTTTACCAATATAGACTACGGAATCAGGAAGGTATTGAAGATCGAAAATTTCGAGATGACTGCTGCCTGCTTCAGAAACTACATATAGATAATGCGAGTAAGTTTTCATTTCTCTCCATTCATTTCCATAATCCAGGCTGGAGGTATCAAAGTCGATCATTTTAAAATACACTTCACGGATATCATTTGAATCAGAGATGTCTACTATTTGAGTTCCCATATAGCATCCCATAATTGCATATTCTCTGCCGTCCGGGGCGACATATCCCCAGCAAGATGAGTAATGGTCGGTGAAATTTAAATATGCTGGTATCCTCCTTGAGTCGATGTTTGCAAGAAGCTCCATGTTGAAGTTGCCAAGCTGTGCGTTTGCAGCATTCGTAAAAAGAATGAAGGCGAATAATATTTTTTTCATATTGGGCGTTATTAAATGATGAAAAAACTATTTAACCGGTTGACGTATGATGGTTTTTATTTTTTCAGGGCTTACCTTACGGGGGTCTGAAAGGTATATCTCGTGGTGCAGCCCTTTGATTTTAAATTTATTTTCATTTATGAATTGTCTCATTTTTTTTAATGTTTCATCCTCCGTTGAATAGGGTCCGATGTGCATTGCCTGAACACATTTGCCTTCGGATAGTATTTCCCATTTAATCTTTTTAACGTCAGGAAGATTTTTTTTCTTTACAACTTCCTCTATGGCCTGTTTCAGGTAATCTATGTTTGCATAGTCCGGTATCCGTATCATCAGTTTCCAGAGCCATTCGTTACGAGGGATTTCACTTGCAGGCTTACCGTCTTCCGTCCACCAAAGTCCTTCCAAAGGGGGGACTCCAAAATCCCTGCCTTCCAGTTTACAGATTTTTTTGATGGCATAAGCCACGGGATATAACAACCCGACTGCGGATGTGAACTGGACTCCACCCGGCTCCCCTTTACCTTCTAGGGTTATATGGGATGTTCTGCCGAAATGAACCATTTTGGGGATCTGGCGAGCTGTGTAATACTCCTTATAATTTTTTTTAAAGTCTAGCTTTTCCATAATATTATTTGATCAGCATCATTTTTTTTATTGAGGAAAAATTTTCCGATTGAAGCTTATAAAAGTAAACTCCACTCGGAAAATTTTCAGAGTTCCATTCGTAGGTAATAGAACCTGCTTCGAGGCTTGAATTTACCAGTATTGCCATTTGCTGCCCCAGGGCATTATACACGGAAAGCTTTACAAAACTCTTTTTAGGAATATCGAATTTTATATTTGTTGAGGGATTAAATGGGTTTGGGTAATTCTGGTAAAGATTAAATCCTGAAGGCAGCTCCTGTGTTATGCCGGTGATACCTACCGGGTTATTATTTATTATCGTATTCATAAAGCTTTTACCCATCGCGCTTGCTTCGATGTCCCTGTTGGTCATCAATACCATTACTATACTATCCTGAGGATAATACATCATAACGGATGAATATCCGAAAATATTTCCTCCGTGTCCCCAGCAGGTTCTTCCCGAGAAAACGTATCTCTTTACCCCTAATCCATAACCATTTGCACCTGCGATGTTTGCGGCACCGAAAGTCAGCATTTGATTTAAATATGAGGAGTCCAGTACCTGTCCCTGAAACAATGCCTGCATCCATCGTGCAAGATTTTCAGGGCGGGAAACAAACCCGCCGGGCGCAAGCATTGCGCTGTAAACAGAGGTTCTGGGTATGTGGAAAATGTCATCAAGTGTACCATTCGAGCCCATATCAACCCAGTTGTGAGCAAAAGGAGCAGTAATTGAATCCTGGGTTTCAACATAAGATTCATTTAGTCCCAAAGGGATGTAAAACCGTCTATGCATTTCTTCAGATAAGGTATTCCCCGTGATCTGAGTAAGGATCATTCCCAGTAGAGTGTAATTTGTATTTGAATATCGGAATGAAGTTCCCGGCGCAAAGTGCGGAGTCAGTACATAAGGCAGGACTTCCTCAGGCGTCCAGAGTCTGTTCCAGTTAACCTGCAGCTGTGAGAGAAATGAATTGTTTTCAGTAAAGCTATGAATGCCGCTGCGATGGCTTAACAACTGACGAATGGTTACAGTACTGTCTATGTTGTTATAAGAGGGGAGCCATTTATGAAGAGAGTCATCCAGCGACAGGCTGTCTGCTTCGCATAACTGCAATATTGCCGCGGAAATAAAATTTTTAGTGATGCTACCCTGACCAAATACCATTTCAGTGGTCATATCCTGACCAACCGCCGAAATCCCGCTTGTTCCAAGCCACATACCTTGCCCGGGAATAAACGCGGCAACTGATATCCCCACAAGGCTATTTGAAGATTTAATATTATTCAAAGCATTCTGAAGAATGTTAGCATAAGCAGTATCGAATGATTGAGCGTTAGACTTTTCCTGTCCAGTAAAAACCAATAAAGTGAATAACAATAACGTTATCCTAATCTGTCTCATTATTTTATTATTTAGTTCTGTATTAACTTTATGTAATTATAAATTATGTTTCTAAAAGCATTCATTGTCTTAAATTTAGATGGTGTCGGCTTATGTCTGACAAAGACTCCGGTAATCAAAGAAAATAAAGTATAAGCTGCTATGTCTACATCGATATCATTTTTAATTAGACCTTTCTTTTGCCCGTCTTTTAGAGTCAGTTTCGCGTATTTAAGAAATACATCGCCTAAACCTCTTTTGTCACCATTCTTATTGAAATAATTGAACATTTCTACTTTTAACCTGGTATAGTTTCTTAACATTCTGGCGTTACTTATGTCTGGAAGTCCAACTTTTACCATCTCATTCAATTTTCGTATGGGAGACAAATCCGATTTATATATTTTTTTATATATTTCGATGGATTCCAGGTCTTTTACTTCAAGAAGAGCATCGAATAGATCATTTTTATTCTTAAAATGCCAGTATATTGCTCCCCTTGTTACACCTGCCCTTTCGGCAATTCCTTCCAATGTCGATTCTTCCATACCTTTGTCAAGAAATTCCTTTAATGCCAGGTCTATTAATCTGAGCCTCGTCTGCTCGGCTTCCTCTTTAGTTCGTTTCATTTTTCCATGATTTATAATTTTACATACACTGTGTATGTAAAATAGAAAATGAATTTGAATAATGCAATAGGTAAAAGGATAATAATTTAAAAGCCCCCAGGGAAATAGATCCTCAGGGGCTTTTTAGTACGGGGCTTGTAGGGTAATTATGAACTACACACTCTTAAGGAAAGTATCTTACTCCGATTGCCGCATTCATTGTGAACCTTGACTTTGGAGTCAGGTCCAGGATGGGCACAAGTTCAAGGAATATGTCCACTTTCCTGCTCGAGAATTCGTATGCCAGACCAACAGGAACCCGGATGCCGACCCTGTCGTCGTCAGCGCCTCTGTCCCTGTTTCTTAGTTTAATTCTTCCTCCCACCCCATAATATACCGGGAGGCTTCCCTCATCCACACTTATCAGGGAATAATCGTGTAATAAAAAATCTCCGTGTATGTGAACCGAGCCTTCGTCAACAAATGACCACCCAAGAGCGCCGTCGATCGCGGTATTCTCGGACATTTTGACCTTCATGCTAAGTCCCGTAGGCTCACCTACAATAATGCCTACTCCAAAACTGTTCGTTTGTGAAAAAGAAGCCGAAGTAAGAAGTAAAACTAAGAGAATTGGAAATATTATCTTTTTCATGCAAGTTTATTTGGTTTCAATGATTTTTCTTTACCCTCTGTACCCGGAAAAATAATGCACATAGCGCCTCCTGTTTATTTTAGTCGGGAATACCGTTTTTATCGTCGTCTTTAAAAGCTTCGAATGAATCACGAATGTTGTTATCGATATGGCTTTCATTTGAGGGATCGGTCGGATCCAGGAATGCTCCGCCGTCGATAAACCAGGTGTAAGGACTTACTTTTAAAGTGACATTTGTTTGGCCTGTTTCCGTTACTATTATGGAATTAGGCATCGTAAGGATTTCGTTTACATTACGCTTTGATTTGTAAACAAAGGGAAGTCCATTGTATCGTCCTTTGGCAATGACAGAATATGTTCCTTCTGTGTCGATGAATTCAGGGTCCGGTATCGGGTCATTTGCATTTGGTTTATGGATCTCAAACTTTATAACCGTATATGTGCCCGGCTGTAAGTAACCTGTATCAATCGTGGTCACCCGAGAGTCCAATCCAAGATAAACAACATAAGGACCTGTCACGAAGCTTCCTTCACCGCCTCCCGCAAGTTTGATGTCCTTTATTAGAATCTTTGCTGAATCAAGCACTAGTATGTTATTATCCGATAATGCTGTATCTGAAGTGCTGTATGAGCTCACGCCGAAATTATCTATGTCCGGCGGGGGAGCAATGATCATATTTGGATTAGTATTACACCCTGTACCGAATACAAAGAGTAATATTAAAGAGATACCGAATATGAAAGTTAAACCTATTTCGTATAAATTTCTGGTTTTCATCTTGCTTTTTTAAATTTTCTCTCCACTTTTTGCCCGTTTGTTTTCACCCTTTTATCAAATTCTTTCAAAGTTTCTGAATTTCCCCAGAGTTCCAGAAAATTTTTAGCCGAGTATTCGGCAAAGTTTTTATTGTAAACAACAAGGTCTGTTCTTTCGCTGCCCGGAATATTTTTGTCTATCAAATTAATGAATACTATTTCCCTGTCGAAAATGGTAATGTTTTGGGTTATCGTTTTGGTTACCCGTACCTGCTCACCGTAGTCTTCGAATGACTTGTAAAGTTTTAATAGGTTTTCGTCGGATACCGAAACCCACTTTTCGTCTTCCAGTAATTTAAAGTCTCCGGAGCCCTCGTATATTGATTTTACGACTCCTCCATTCCTTATGAAGCTAACACCAACTTCATCGAGCTCTCCGGAGACATAACCTTCCAGCCTGTTCATTATCAGAACTTCATTCCTGGCTTTCTTTAAAAGGTCCACAAACTTTATGTGCCTGTGCTTATTAAAACCTTTGATTAGTTCAACCTGCTCTCCTTTATTTCCGAGGTGGTTCGCGCCAAATACCGGCTTCAGCTTTTCAAACGACTCATTGAGATACTCTATCTTTTTTTCCTGCTCAGCTTTAATGCTGCGTGAAATCTTATCCCTGACGACCTCAGGGTCTATCATCTCATAACGCATTTTTGTAGTAGTCTGTATCTCGTTGCAGATACCCTGTTCAGCGAAAGACTTTAATATCTCATACACCGATGTCCTTTGCATTCCTGCTTCTTTTGCCACTTCCGCCGCAGTCATATTTCTGCCTTTATAAAGCACCAGGAAGACCTTTGCTTCATTATTTGTAAATCCTATATTTTCTAAGTAATCCTGAATGTCCATTTGACCTAAAAATGTTGTCAAAAATTATACACCAATTTACACTGAATGTTCCATAAAGTCAATGAAAGAATGACGGGAATTCCGTAAAAAATATGAAATCAAGAATTTATTACTGAATTTTTATGCGAGTTTCTTGAGGAAGTCTGCAAAAACTTTAACATTTGCAATAAGAAGGCCGATGATGAATGAGGTTAAACCGTAGAATGTATTTCGAGGGAATCTTCCTCCGCTTAGACGGGAAGCATTAAATCCATAAAAGAAAAGAAGGGCGCAAAGTGAGTATTCACTTATGTCAAAAGCTATTTCTATTGAAATAATACCAATTGCTGACATAAGGAAAAATATGCAGGGGTAAACTATTGCAGCGAATACCGGTAGTTGATTCCTGATAATCCCAATAATCTGTTTGTTTGATGAAAGTCTCTTATTTTCGATATCATGTTCGAGGGTATGCGCAAAAGATTCCATTATAATTATGCTTAGTGCTGTTGATACAATAATTGCAATTATTACAAATGAATTTGCGGGGTAATTCTCAAATCCCTCCATTACCGAAAGGATGAGAATTGTAGAGTATAGTATTTTAGAAATCCCTCTTTTAAAGAATTTTGATATGAAGCCCATATCATAAAGTAGTTATTAATGTATTTAAATAAAATTAAGTTTTTTTGATAAAAAAACCGACCTTTTGCGTTTAATTCTAAAATTCTCTATCTTTAATAGATGATAAAAATTAAATGAAAGGAAGGATAGCTATGGAATTGAAAGAAAAATATCAAGGGGCAATTGATACAGCATCACAGGTGAGTCTGGACAATGAGGTAGATGTTAGAGAAGAAGACAATAAACTTATTCTCTCTACCAAAGTTAAGTCTCCCACAGAGAAAAACCTTATAATGGACAAAGTAGAGGAAGTTGGCGGGGAAAATCCTCAGGACATTATGGTCGAAGTCGAGGTCGATGATGATGAACTGACAGACCATAAAACCTATATTGTGGAAGAGGGAGATACTCTCCCGAGTATTTCCGAAAAGATATTCGGTGACAGGAATAGATATATGGATATCTATAATATCAATCAGAATATCTTATCCGACCCTAACCAGATTGGGGTTGGACAGGAAATAGTACTTCCCGGAAGGCGAAGAAAGAAGTTCTAATTAAAATAAAGAGGAAAAACAAATGGCGTTATTAAAGGTAATTGAATTACTTGCTGATTCGGATAAAAGCTGGGAAGATGCTGCGCAGAATGCTGTGACCGAAGCATCAAAGACCGTACAAAACATCAAATCGGTATATGTACACGAGAAGTCAGCAACTGTCAATGGTAATAAGATTGATAAGTATCGTGTAAATGTAAAGATCACTTTTGAAGTTAATTCCCGGTAAAATCCTCAGGTTTTTCTCTAAAAACCCGGTTGATTAGCCGGGTTTTTTGTTTTTAGGTAATTAATAAGCAAAACTATTATCTTTGTATAATCTCTAACAATAATCCCGACAAATTTGAAAATATCATTTCAGGCTCTGTTTGTATTGCTAGTTGCTTTTAATACATCTTTTTCCCAGTATAATGAAAGACCGGGTCTGGTGGATTCATTAATGACTAAAATAGAAGAGCAGATCGGGCAAACTAAAGTAAAATCTGTTGTCGTTGGTGTATGGAAAGGGCAGAACGAAGTTCTGACTTTAGCGCTGGGTGAGTCTATGTCGATGGTTCCTTCTACCAAGGATATGCATATACGCATAGGAGGTGTTACGGAAACCTTCCAGGGTACTCTATTAATGATGCTTGTCGAACAGGGGCATCTGAAGCTTGATGACAAAATATCAAAATGGCTTCCGGACCTCCTTTCTGCAGATGAAGTAACTGTGGAAATGCTTATCAAAAACACTGCAGGCTACAAAGATTATGTATTGAATGATGCATTCGTGAATCTGATTACCAATCAGCCATTCCGTGAGATCACCAGGGAAGAGATAATTGAATATTCAGTAGGTGACGGCAAAATGAATTTCCCGCCCGGAACAAAACAGGCGTACTCTCATACAGAGTTTACTATCCTCGGCGAGGTGATGGAGCGAGCCACCGAAAAGACAATGAAGCAGCTTTACGAGGAAAATATTTTCAAACCTATGGGGCTGAAAAATACAGGATATATATCCACTCCCGAACTTCCTTTGCCCGTAATGCACGTATTTAGTAAAGACCGTGGAGTATATGAAGATGCTACCTACTGGAATCCATCCTGGACGGGTGAATCAGGTTCTCTATATTCAAATCTTGCAGATCTCGGCAGATGGGGATACATTTTCGGAAAGGGTCAGCTGATTTCCCCGGAGTCATTTGAAAATCTTGTGGGCAGGTATGAAAATTACGGAAGGGAGGACCTGTATTTTGCTTCAGGGTTTGTTGTGGCTAACGGCTGGTATTTGCAGAATCCAAGTTTCAACGGATACAGCGGAGCATTTGGTTTTCAGCCCGACGGTGATTATACGGTTGTTGTTTATTCATCCATAAGTGAAGACTCTCCTGAAGGAACAGTTGCTTTTAATATTTACAAAGAATTAATAAAGATAGTCACACCTGATAAACCTGTGAATTTTTAATTTACTCTACATTCCTTTCCATTTTAGCAATTTCAGGGAAGTAAAATTGGTATTAAAACCCCAAATTACTGAAACCTTTTAACCCATTTTACGTCATAATATTTAAATCAGACTTACAGGGGATTAATTTTAACTTAATTTATCGGAGATGAAAAAATTTTATGTACTGCTATATTTTGTGATGTTCCTTGTCGCAATTCCCGGATTAAAAGCCCAGGAATCAGGAACCGTTACGGGTATTGTAGTGGACAGGTCAACCGGCGCTCCTATTGAGGAAGCCGGGATTTCGCTATACAACATAACGGATTCAACAAATATTGTTACCGGAGCAAATTCTGATGCCGCCGGTTATTTTAACATCACAAATATCCCGGTAGGGGAATATTACGCTGGGGTGAATATTGTTGGCTATAGCACTGCCGTCGTTAGAGGAATAAAAATAACCGCGGAGAAACTAACCGTGGATATTGGCAAGGTTGAGCTAAAGCCAGGTGAAACAATGACAGACGAAATTCTTGTCGAAGAGGAAGCCCCCGATGTCCAGATCACCGCTGAAAAGAAAATATTCAATGTCGGTAAGGATCTGACTCTAAAAGGCGGGAATGCTCTCGATGCATTGAGAAATATTCCTTCCGTGAGCGTAGACCAGGAAGGAAATGTAAGCCTCAGAGGAAGCGAAGGTGTAAAAATAATGATCGATGGAAAGCCTTACGGGCTTGACGGACCAAACAGATCAAATATTCTAAGGTCATTATCAGCAGACAACATTGAGTCAATCGAGGTCGTGAATAATCCATCAGCAAAATATGAAGCGGAAGGTGTATCAGGTATAATAAACATCGTTACAAAGAAGAATGACGGTTTCGGTTACAATGGAACGGTAACACTCAGCACAACAACAGGCGATAAATACAACGGCAGTTTCAGCGGAAACCTGAAAAAGGATAATATGAATATCTTTGTCGATTACAGTCATAATATATGGACATCTGTTTTCAACTCCAACAGCTCAAGACAAGTCTTTTTTGGAACGGGCTTTCCATATTACGACCTTCTTGCTGATGCGAGATTCAGAAGTAATTCCGATTACGTAAGAGCAGGTATCGATTATACAATAGATCCTCTAAATTCTTTCGTACTCGCGGGAAGCTACAACAAAAGGTACTTCAAAAACTCAGGTACGCAGAATAATATGGAATTGGACGCAAACAGGAACCTGGCAAATCAATTCATCACCAAGATAAATTCAACTGACGATGGGTATAATTTCGACATGTCTTTGAATTACTATAAAAAATTTAAAACCAAAGACCAGAAGCTGGACTTCGAAGTTACATTCAGCGATTATTCTGATGACCAGGACGGAAATACAATAAACCAGATTGTTTTTCCTCAGCTCGAACCAAACCCATTCACTTATAACGAGCTGCAGAATAATTTCACCAAAGAAATAAACGCTAAAATAGATTATGTTCATCCAATAAATGATAAAACCAAAATTGAAACGGGTTATCAGGGTGAATTCATAATGGACGAGAATACATACAATTTTGACACGCTGAGTTATTCAAACGGACAATATGTAAGAGATCTTACGAGGTCTAATGAATTCAATTTTGACAGACAGGTAAATGGCGCATACCTGATGTTTTCAAGCGGGATAGGTAATTTTACTTACCAGCTTGGCATAAGGGCTGAGAATACAAATCATAACGGTCAACTCATAACTACAAACCAGGTCTTTGATCAGAATTATCTCGATTTTTTCCCGAGCGCGAGCCTTTCACAGAAGCTCGGAGCGGAAGAGGAACTTCAGTTCAGCTACAGCAGAAGGATCAACCGTCCTAGAGCAGGGTGGCTCAATCCATTCCCGCAGTTCTCAGCCGGTAGCAGGAATATCTTCACCGGAAACCCGGGACTGCAGCCTGAATACATTAACTCATTTGAACTGAGCTTTGCCAAATACTTCTCTACGACTTCGCTTATTCCATCTGTATTCTACAGAAGGTCGGACAATAACATTTCCCGGACCAGGACGTTCATTGATAGTATTACAACCGTAACGAGGTTTGACAATTTCCAGACATCAGATACTTATGGAGCGGAACTGATATTTAATTCACGTCCAACAGATTGGCTCAGTATTAATGGAAGTGTCAGCTATTATACTATGAAGGTTAATGCCGAGAATCTACCCGGTGGACTTTCGAATGAAAACTCTACAGGTTCAGGAAGGATATCGGCGAGCGTAAGGCTTCCAAATCTATTCAACCTCCAGGCCTCATATTTTTACTCAGGTGAGTTTGTCACAGCGCAGGCTATAGTAGAACCTTTCCAGTCATTTGATGCCGCAATATCAAAAGATTTCTTTGACGGTGCTGCAACGGTATCCTTCAGAGTGAGCGACATTTTAAATTTATCAAAGTTTGCTTTGAGTATCGATGATCCTCTGTATACCGAGACACTTGACTTCAAAAGGGACTCGAGAACGGCGAGCTTGAATGTAACATTCAGGTTTGGAGAGCAGGATAAAAATCAGAGAAGACGGCCGCCTGCTCCGAGAGATGATGGCGGGAATATAGGATTCTAAAATAAATCGTAGTGCCCTAATATAAGCCTTCCGTAGTATGACGGAGGGCTTTTTTGATTTTGGATCTAATAATTATTATTTTAGTGGAGAACCTCTTTTAAATTAAAACAGGAGTTATTATGCCAAAAGCCTGGAGTAAAAAGGAAGAGAAAATGTATGAGCACATTAAATCTTTCGAAAAGAAAGAGGGTAAAAACACTAAAAAGGCAGAAGAGATAGCTGCCAGGACAGTGAATAAGTTCAGGAGAAAGAAAGGGGAAACACCAAACAAAACTACACAGGGCACCGGCAATCCAAATACGTCCCTGGAATCAAGGACAAAGGATGAGCTATACAACCGGGCAAAACAGCTCAGGATAGAAGGAAGAAGTAAAATGAACAAAAAAGAGCTTGCAAAAGCTATAAGAAATCATTAGGGGGTCCGTTCAAAAACCGCCAATAGGCGGTTTTTTTATGTCAAAACTGAATTAAATTAAGGTAAACTATGTTCAATATATGTAAGAAATAGTTTATTCTTAAACTTATAAAAACACTTCTGTTTATGTGAATCTCACTTAAACCTTTCTTCTTTCAAAAGTGTCAAATTATAAACAATTTTAGTAAATTTAAGCAAATATTAATTATTCCGGATGAAAATAGTGACTTCTTTTATTGTAGTAGGGCTCGTGTTGTTTTTAAATGGTATTGGATATTCTCAGACACAAACCGGCACCATATCCGGAAAAGTGATAGATAATACTACCGGCGGAGGACTTGAAGGAGCTTCAGTGTCATTATACAGCGTTTCCGATTCGACTAATGTCTCAGGCGGAGCGATTACTGAAGCTGATGGTAATTTCGTAGTTGAAGATGTACCGTATGGAGAATACTATATAAGTGTAAATTTTATCGGCTATAATACTGCCGTTGTAAGAGGCATAATTCTATCGGCAGCGAATCCTTCAGCCACATTATCGGACATTCGTCTCAGATCCGGTGAAACCATTACTGAAGAAATCGTGGTAGAGGGCGAAAAGTCACCAGTACAGTTTACAGCCGAAAAGAAAATTTTTAATGTTGGGCAGGATGAAACAAATAAAGGCGGTACCGCTCTTGATGTTCTAAAGAACCTGCCTTCTGTTGACGTAGACCAGGATGGAAATGTTAGCCTAAGGGGGAGTGATGGTGTAAGAATATTGATAAACGGCAGGGAGTTTGGTATGGATGGACCTAACCGCCCTGAAATATTACGTTCAATTCTATCCGATAACATCGAATCCATTGAGCTGATTACAAACCCTTCAGCTAAATATAAAGCCGAAGGAGTTACCGGGATTATAAATATTATTACTAAGAAAACTGATGACACCGGGTATAACGCAAATCTGAATCTTTCGGTAGGAACGGGGGATAAATACAACGGTGGCTTTAATGCTAACTGGCGTAGGGACAATATGAATGTTTTCCTTGATTACAGCTATGGTAACAGGCTCAGGACAGGTGAAAGGTCCAGTGAACGTGAGGTTTTTTTCAGCACTGATGCTCCATTCTTTAATAGCTACAGCAATTCAAGGAACAGAGGCTTATCTCATTCAGTGCGCGGCGGATTAGATTTTACAATAGATAAGCTTAACTCTTTATCCATCATTAATTCATTCAGGATAAGGGACCGTAATGATAATCAGACTCAGAATAATTTTGAGTATGACGCTAACCGCAATCTTGTAAGTCATTTCCTTTCTAATTCATTTGAAACAGATAATAGCTTTGGATATGAGATCGGTATTAACTACCTGAAAAAATTTGCAGATCCAAAGCAGACGTTTACGGGAGAATTTTCTTTTGAGTATGATACTGATAATGAAGAAGAAAATACTACCGAAGAGAGTGTTTTCCCTTCAAACCCCCAGCCAAACCTTTCACGGCAGTACAGCAAAGAAAAAGAATATGAGGGAAATCTCAGGCTCGATTATCTGCACCCGCTCGGTGAGGACAGCAAGTTCGAATTCGGATACGAAGGAGAGCTTTCTAATGAGAATAATGATAATAGGTACGAAGTCTTTGATTACGGTACAAACCAGTACAATAACGATACCACAAGGACGAATATTTTTAATTTAAGGAATAACATACATTCGGCATATGCCCTCCTTAATAGTGGCTTCGGTGATAATTTCACTTACCAGATCGGGCTAAGGACGGAATATACAAACTATGTCGGTGAGCTAGAGCTTACCGGGGTTGAGTTTGATAAAAATTTCATAGACCTTTTCCCGAGTGTCAGTCTCGCGCAGAAGCTCGGTAAAGAGGAGGAGCTGCAATTCAGTTACAGCAGAAGGATTAGACGGCCAAGGTCCTGGAGCCTGAACCCATTCCAGAGATTCAGTGGTGAAAACGACAGGAATATATTCGCCGGTAATCCGAACCTTAACCCGGAGTTTACTAATTCATTCGAGTTGAGCTTCGTTAAGTTCTTCTCCAATACGTCCATCGTACCGGTGTTATTCTATAGAAGGACCTCGGATGCTATAACGCGTACAACTGAATTCATAGACAGCATAACCACATTGACCACGTTTGCGAATACACAGACTGAACAAAGCTATGGTGCGGAGCTTATGGTAAATTCACGCATAACCGATTGGCTCTCATTCAATGGTAATATCAGTTATTTCAAAATGGTTGTGGACGCTAATAACATCCAGGCAGGTCTGACGAATGAGAATAATTCATTCAGAGGCAGGGGAGCGCTTAACCTTAGACTACCGGATCTCTTTAATCTGTCCGTCAGTTACTTCTATTCCGGAACAAGGACAACACCGCAGGGAAAAGTAGACCCATTCCAGTCTCTGGATGCGGCTATCTCAAAAGATTTCTGGGACGGCAGGGCAACCCTGGGATTGAGATTCAGCGACATATTCGGCTCGTCTAAGTTTAATGTGCTTATCACAGATCCCGAGTACAGGCAGTCCATTACCGGTATCAGGGACTCGCAGTCAGCTAATCTTAACTTTACGCTTCGCTTCGGTGACATTGGCAAGGACAAGAAAAAACGACCTGATAATAACCAGCCGGATGACGAAGGCGGCGACTTCGATTACTAGTATTCTCGTTCCCAAATTCCGATTTGGGAACGCAAATTGTAAACCCAAATATTTAAGCCATTCTGTAGTACACAGGATGGCTTTTTTATTTTATACAGAGTGAGTTATATTTAGGATAATCTAAAAAATTATCGTTATGACCAATAACACCTTCCCGCCGCTCCCTCTAAAAGAATGGGAGAAAACAAAAGACACATTGCATCTTTACCTGCAAATTGTAGGAAAAATACGTCTCGCGCTCGCCCCGCGTAAGAACCATTGGTGGTTCATAACCCTATATGTTACATCGCGTGGTCTCGAGACATCGCCAATTCCATATAATGATTTCACATTCGACATAAATTTCGACTTTGTTGACCATAAACTCATTGTATCCACATCCAATGGTGAATCAAGTTCATTCCCTCTTGAGGACGGTCTGTCAGTAGCTAAATTTTATAAAAACCTGTTCGATATCCTCCACGAGTATGGCATTGACATATCCATCCTCGCCAAACCATACGACAATAAAAGCACTGAACCTTTTGCCACTGATAATTCCCACGCCTCTTATGATAAAGACTATGTTAACCGCTTCTGGCGTATTCTTGTTCAGGTTGACAGCATATTTAAAGAGTTCAGCGGCCGCTTCACAGGAAAGATCAGCCCCGTCCAGATTTTCTGGCACAGCTTTGATTTGGCGGTGAACCGCTTCTCCGGTAAACCCGCTCCGATGAATGGCGGAAGGCTTTCCGACCGTGAAGCTTATTCTCATGAGGTCATCAGCTCCGGGTTCTGGGCAGGTGACGATAAAATGCCCGAGGCAGCATTCTATTCCTACACTTATCCTTCCCCTGATGGTCTTGATAAAGAGTCGATTTCTCCACCCGAAGCCTTCTGGGTGGATTCAAACGGCAGCCCGATGGCGATATTAAAGTATGAGGATATGAGAAATGCAGAGAATCCGCGGGCTGCATTGCTCGAGTTCCTCGAGAGCACTTATCAGGCAGGCGCAAAGCTTGCAGGTTGGGATATTGAAGGATTTACCGTACGCCCGCTAAGATAAGATTTTTTCAGAAAAATCATAAAAAATTGGAATTTTAGTCATATTTAATTAAGATTTTTTAAGTTACTTTTGTATGGTTAGGGTCACCCGGGGGTTTACGCCGCCCGGTTTTTTTTTAATAAATAAGTCCCGTGTAAGTGAAGTTAGAATTAGAACAGCTCAAAAAGAAGATTAAAAACGTAAAGCTCATTGTCTCGGACATTGATGGCACCCTTCTGGACAGTGAAGGAAAGATAGGGGAGCTTACAGCGGAAATGATTACGAAGCTTTCCGCGAAGGGATTAATGTTCTCTTTTGCTACACAGAGGGTTTACCCATCCATTCTACCCTTTGCCGAAGTACTGAATATTAACGCTCCTCTAATCTGTATGAATGGAGCGCTCATTTCCGACATAAAAGGAAATCCCATTTACAAATCCCCCATAAAACCTAATAAGGTAAGGCAGGCAATTGAGCTTGCGAATAAATACTTTCTTCGAATAGCCCTCTGCCGCACAAACGAAATAATCTATACCGACCAAAACTCCGTCATAAAAGATTTCCTAGCACGCCGCGGAGCAAATTATGTCAAAGTAGATTCTTATGATGATTTCACAGATGATGTGCTTGAGATAATTATCAGCGGCGACAATAAACAGTCCATAAAAAAAGTACAGTCGAAGCTCAACTTTCCGTTCAAATTTCACATAAACGCGCAGTATTTCCGCTCCAGGTCGATGAATAATGTTTATCACCTCGAAATAATGAGATCTCACGTTGACAAAAAGCAGGGCCTTAAGCTCCTTACCAGGCATCTGGGAATTAAGAAAAGCGAACTAATGGTAATGGGTGACTGGTACAATGACCGGAAGCTATTTGATTTCGGAGGAATAAATATTGCCCTCGAAAATGCTGTCCCCGAACTGAAACACCGAGCCGACTACATCACCTCAAAGTCCAATAATGATGACGGTGTGGGAGAATTCCTCAAACTCGTCTATTCCTAATTCCCTTTATCCTTAATTTTCCGATAAATTTTTAATAATTTACACTTTATTAATCTGTTATAATTATTTTTTGTGGCTCAATACGATTTTCTGGCAAAGTTTTATGATGACGTAATCGGAAGGAATGGGATGCCTGACCGGCGTATAGTTTCATTAACAAGGAAATACGCAAAAAATGCCGAAAATGTTCTTGAATTAGGCTGTGGAACTGCAAGCAATCTCCTCGCGCTCTCTAAATATTATGGTGTTTCAGGCATTGACAGGTCTCCTGAAATGCTCAAAATCGCAAAAGCTAAATTACCCGGGGCATCTTTCGTGCAGGGTGATATTACCGGGTTTTCTTCCGAAGAAAAATTCGGCTGCATAATATGTATGTATGATACTGTAAATCACCTCACGGAATTCGCTCATTGGAAGCAGCTCTTTAAGAATGTAAGTATTCATCTGACAGATGACGGAATTTTCATTTTTGATATTAATACTCTCGATAAGCTTGATTATATGGCTGAGAATGACTTGTTTGCCCATCAGTTCGGTGATAATTATCTCTTAATGGATGTAACGAAAGTTAGTTCACACCTTTACAGTTGGGATGCAAAGATATTTGAAAAGTTAGGCGATAAATATGTTATGCATAATGAGGTGTTCCTTGAAGCGGGATTTAAGCAGGAAAAGATTTTAAAGGAGCTTGAGAAAAATTTTGAATTGCTGGAGATAATTGAGGAATTTGAAGGAAATGATGTGCCTTTCCGTACTTACTTTATTTGCAAAAAATTAAATTAAGTTCATATATGAGAAAAATTGTAGAATGTGTACCTAATATCTCCGAAGGCAGAGACCAATCAATCATAGATACCTGCGCGGATGCCGTCCGGAAAGTAGAAGGAGTTACACTCCTCGATGTGGATCCGGGAAAATCGACTAACCGAACCGTATTTACGTTCGTAGGTGACCCCGATGCCGTGGTTGAAGCCGCGATTCAGTTCACAAAAGTCGCTAAAGAGCTCATTGATATGTCAAAGCATCACGGTGGACATCCCCGTATGGGTGCCGTCGATGTTGTACCGTTCGTTCCCGTGGCTAATGTCACAATGGAGGAGTGCGTCGATTGCGCAAAAAGGTACGCCAAACGTGCCGCGGAGGAATTAAACATCCCCATCTATCTCTATGAAGAGGCATCAGATAATCCTAAACGTAAAACTTTAAGCCAGATAAGAGCAGGTGAATATGAAGCCATCAAAGACAAAATAGTTAAGCCCGAATGGAAGCCCGACTTCGGTCCCGCTGAATTCATCCCTAAATACGGGGCGACCGCGGCAGGCGCAAGATTTTTCCTCATAGCATATAATGTAAATATCCTGGGTACCCGCAACCAGGCGTTCAGAATAGCGTTCAATATCCGCGAGCAGGGCAGGGGACCCGATCAGCCGGGAAGACTCAAAGCTGTCAAAGCCATTGGCTGGGACGTAGAGGAATATGGTATGGCGCAGGTTACCATAAATCTCGACAATTACAAAATAACACCGCCTCACATAGCATTCGAGGAGTGTAAAAAAGATGCAAAAGAATTAAATGTAGGAGTTTGCGGCAGTGAGCTCGTAGGGCTCATACCATTGGAAGCGATGCTTATGGCGGCTGATTATTACATTGAGCAGGAAAATCTGTTCATCATCGATGAGAGTCAGAAAATAAAGCTCGTCATCGACCGGCTCGGTCTTTCATCCGTTTCCCCGTTTATCCCTGAAAAGCGGATCATTGAGTATATGATACAGGAGCAGAAAAACGAGCCGCTTGCTTCTTCTACGGTCAGGCAGTTTGTTGAGGAAGTAGGGTCACGTTCATCCGCTCCCGGCGGAGGAAGTGTCTCTGCCCTCATTGCATCACTCGGTGCCGGTCTCAGTGTTATGGTAGCCTGGCTTACTTATGGTGTAAGGAAATACGAACAGCACGACCCCGTTATGAGAAAGGTTATCGAACCGCTCGATAAAAAAATGCGCGAACTCATTCCGATGATCGATGCTGATACCGATGCATTTAATGATTATATGAACGCGATGAAAATGCCTAAAAACTCAGACGAAGAGAAAAAGCTCCGTAATGAGAAAATGCAGGAAGGTCTAAAAAAAGCCATTGACGTGCCCCTCTCTGTTATGAGAAAAGCAGATGAATGTTGGGAATATGTCATCGAAGTAGCTAAGTACGGGAATATGAACTCCAAAAGTGACCTTCAGGTAGGAGCAAAGTCACTGGAAACAGGCATTTGGGGAGCTTTCAAGAATGTTGAAATAAATATGCCGGGTATCGAAGATGAAGATTATAAACAAAATGTACTTAAAGAAGGACTGGATATTTTAGGCAGAGCTAAGCAAAATGTAGAGGAAGTTTGCAAAATGCTTGACGAGCGCCAGGCAAAAGAAGACTAATAATTTAAGCCAACGTAAAAAACTCCTCTCCGCCATTGACTACGTGGCGTATCACCTCGGCTTTCACCAGGTTTACCAGCGTGCGGCTCGCGCGCCTTTCCGATATGTTCACCAGTTTCTTAAACCCCTTCACCGTGATCTTTTCATTCTCATTCAGAAATTTAAATAATGCTTTCTCGTTATCTCCGTAGGTTAGCGTGAGCGGATTAGCGTTATTCGAGTTTCTGAGAATGCTCTCCGTCTCTTTCGACGCCATTATGCTCTTGTCATTTGAACGGATGTAAACTTTCGGAGGGGTGTCTTTATCGTCGGTGATGAGCTTGTGAGGCTTGTGGTTGCTCTCGGGAATGTAAACCACTACCACGTCCACTCGCTTAATGAAAACTATTTCAAGGAAGAATTCTATTTCCGGCTCGCAGTAAAATTTTGCTGCTGTATTGATGAGTTCTATCTCGGATTTTTCGCTCTCCACGCCGATGATCGTACGGTCATCATCTACTCCGAATAGTATGTACCCGCCGTTGGAGTTGGCGAATGCGATCATTTCCTTTGCGATCTTCTCGGGCGATGAAAATTTACGCTTAAATTCCACGTTGGAATTTTCACCTTCCTCGATCAATTCGTAAAGTTCTACCAGGTACATGGGAGCGTATAATTATATGAAATAACTTATGATAAGAACCTGTCTCAGTCAAATAACTTAAACCCGTTTCCCAGCTAAAAAATTCAATTGCCGGGGAAGTTCTTCCTTTTGTCCAGAAAATCCTGTAATATAATTTGTGCTGATATGGAATCGATAAGACCTTTGTCGCGCCGCTTGCTTTTTTTCAACCCGGAAGATAACATATTCTCCCGGGCTAATCTGCTTGACAATCTTTCGTCAAAGTATTCGATGTCTGTCTCTTTCGAATGCTTAGCGAGCAGCTTTTCTAACTTTTCCTTAAATTCCTCTACTTTTAATGTGACCTCGGTCTTTTCTGACTTGAGGTCCAATGGATATCCTAATATTATCTTTTCGATGTTCTCTGTATCTATCATCGAAAGCAGGGTACCCTCTAAACCGGAATCATTACCCAGCACCCCTCTGGAAAAAGAATAACTCTTACTCTCATCGCTAACGGCAACACCGATGCGCTTTTCGCCGTAATCCAGGCATAAATATCTGGTGTTACTCAATTTGTTAACGCTTATTGGGAAAAATTGTAAACTTTCTCGATCTGCTTATATTTGGTTTTTCAAGAATGTTTTAAGGATCTTTCCGGGTTTAAAGTGCATTTTCCTTCTGCCGGGTACATACACAAATTCACCTGTCTTCAGGTTTCTTGCTTTCGGCTTCGGTTTGGTCTTTTTCACTTCAAATACGCCAAAGTCTCTGATTTCGATCCTGACAGTTGGCTCTGCTGTCATTATCAGCTCCCTCAGGGACTCGAAAAGTGAATCTACGATGAGCTTTTTGGTAATTCTCTTACCGGCAAGCTTTTCCTCGATCTTGTTTTCTACGTCTTTCCTGGTGAGAGTTTTTACCCTTTCACGTTTCCTGGTCACAGGAAGGGTCTGCTCATTAAGGTTAGCATCCATAGATTTTTTCTCCTATAGTTTTTTTAAACCTTATATAATATGATATAAGGGATAAAGTAATTAGTATTAAAACAATATAATAAAAAACATTTAAAAAAACATCGAAAAACTCAAAGTTAATTACTGTTAATAGTAAAATTACTCCGATGCAGAAGACCGCAGCCTTTCCCCAGAAGTTTGACATTAGCGTTATATTTCTTGTTTTTTCAAGATATAAGCCAAATCCCAGGATCAGCACATCGCGTATCGTTATTACCAGAAAGAACCACAATGGCAAAAATCCATTTATGAATACAATTACTGTAATTACAATTACAGCTGCTTTGTCAGCAAGCGGGTCGATTATTTTTCCTAGTTCAGATACTTGGTTAAATTTCCTGGCAATATATCCATCAAGAAGGTCGGTCACATACATCAAAAGCATTATGGCAATGATCAGTGCTTTCTGTTGGGCGAATTGATACAATAGAAGGTAAGCAAGAGGTAATATAAGTACCATTCTTGCTAGTGAAAGTAAATTCGGGATATAAAATAACTCCTTGTTCATTCCGAATGTTGTTCCGAAATATATCAAATAAAACAATAAAAAAAAGTATATTTGTGTTAAATGAAAAAAATATACTTAGATAGCGCTTCCACAACCCTCCCGGGCGAGACTGTTGTTGCCGAAATGATGCCGTATTTTACTGAAAAGTATGGTAATGCGTCATCCATCCACGCCCTCGGAAAACCCGCCAAAGTCGCTCTGGAGGACTCCAGGGACATTATTGCCGCGTTCATCGGGGCTAAGCCTAAGGAGATTTTCTTCACTTCTGGGGGCACCGAATCCAATAATTTCGCGCTCAAGGGTATGGCTTTATCACACCTAAACTCCGGTAAAAACCACATTATCACCTCTTCCATCGAGCATATGGCTGTTCTGGAAACAATGATATACCTTTCTGACAGATTTGGCTTTGATATTACATACATTGAGCCTGAATCCAATGGCAGTATTTCTCCCGGTAAGATTAAAGACGCAGTTACTGATAAAACCTTCCTTATATCCATAATGCACTCCAATAATGAAATAGGGAAGATCAATGACATACCTGCTATATCAGCCACTGCCTCGGAAAATGGCATTTATGTTCATACGGACTCCATACAGAGCTTCGGAAAGGTCAAAGGATTGAACGTAGGGGAGCTTGGGGTTAATACCGCTGTCATCTCAGCACATAAAATTTACGGACCCAAAGGGGTATCTGCTCTGTACATAAAAGAAGGAACTAAGCTCGATAAATTCATCCACGGGGGGAGCCAGGAACGGGATATGCGCGGGGGTACGGAAAACATTCCCGCAATCGTGGGATTCAGAAAAGCTGTGGAGACACTCAATGAACGGATGGCTCAGGACCTCGTTCATTATAATAACCTTAAAAACCATACGCTGGAAAGACTTCGCAATGAGCTCGGAGATAAGATCATCTTAAATTCCGGTACTTCGGATTCACTCCCGAACATTATAAATTTTTCACTCGACCCTGAGAAAACATCTCTCGATGGGGAGGAACTCCTCATAAAGCTCGATCTCAAAGGAATATCAGTTTCAGGGGGCTCTGCCTGCACATCAGGAACGCTCAAACCGTCACACGTCATCACAGCCCTCGGTCGCGACGATAAAACCGCTCTGCTCACTGTCCGCGTCTCCTTCAGCCGCTACAATATCAAACCCGAAGCAGACTACTTCGTGGATTCATTGAAAGAAATAATCTAAATTTCCCTCAAAGTCTGCCTCGCACTTGATACTACCTTGTCATTGCGAGCGAAACGCAGTGCAGCGCGGCAATCTCCTAACACCCGTCTCTCTAAAGCGTCTCAATACCGCTTCTCTCCTCACTCTACTCAATAACGGTGTACCCTCCTTGCCATTAACTCCCTAAAAGATTAGTATGAGTATCTTAATATAAGAAAAAAGCGGACTCTTGCCCGCTTTTCACTCCAAAAACTCTACAAACTCTACAAACTACTTAATAAGCACCATCTTCCTCGTTCCCACTATCTCTCCATCCGCCTCAAGCTTATAAAAATACATCCCGCTTGTTAGTCCGCTTGCATCGAATAACACCTCATACGCTCCTGCGCTCAGATTCTCATTGACTAAAACTGCGGTCTCTCGTCCCATCACATCATACACCTTCAACTCAACAAACTTTAAACTTTGAACTTTAAACTTTATGCTTGTAGTTGGGTTAAACGGATTCGGATAATTTTGTGACAGCGTGAACCTCTCCGGTATCTCCGACGATATCTGGTTAATGCCAACCTGCCCCAGATTACCGGCTGTGGTTATATTTTGAGCCCATATTCCTGTACCGCTCGTTCCTGAACCCCTGTTATCCGACCACACGTAAACAGAAAAACCGCTGGAAGTTGTATAACCTACCATGTCATACTTAAGGCTCAATATCGTGCTGATACCGTTCGGTCCCCAACCCACATTGCCGTCATTATCTAACTTATAACCATAGATCCTGTCATTATATCCCGTAGAATCCATAATGTAAGTTACAAAAACACTATTATCCTGGTAGTTTGTAATAATATTAATTGGAGCCTTCAATGTCGCAAGCGGTATGAATACCTTTCCCGTGTCCGTCCAGAGAAGGTTCCCCGCCGGTGAGATCTTCTGTCCGCTCATCCCGTAAAAATTCTGGTTCAGGTCTGTTTCAGTCCAGAATGCGTAAACATTCCCGGCTGCGTCATAGCTTATGTGAGCTTCAATCTGGTTTTGTCCGCCGTTTGTCGATACCTCCACGCCGTTTACCGGGAAACGTAATGTACCGGCTGAATTAATTCCCTGCACCGCGCAGGTTATAGCATTCGCGTCTCTGGAGTGATACCAGGAAAAATAAGCGCCGTTATTTCCATCAGGGAGTACCTGCGGTACTACGTAAGGAGGAATATCCGGGTCAGGTCTCGAAAAGATAGAGTCTGTCCATATCTGCGTGCTCGTCGGGGAAAGCTTCGTCACTTTTATTGACTTTAAGTCGGGGATGAAAGATCCTCCTCCGATCGGTCCCTGGCACCAGCTTACGATGGCGCTTCCATTGTCTGAGGGTACTATGTTAGGATATATGTTCTTATCCACTGTGTTCCCGGGTATTACGTATGGATTTGCCCATTGCAGAACTCCGCCCGGTGACAATTTCTGCGTGAATATGGATGAGGTGGTCGCACCTTCCTCCCACCACGTCACGAATACATTCCCATCGCTTGCTATTGCTATCTTAGGCCATAGCTGGTAAGATGCGGTAACATTCGTCAGAGCCACGCCGTCGATGCCCCAGAGGAATGTTCCCTCCGGGCTTATTTTATATGCGTATGGGTTCACAGTTGTATCCTGTCCACCCGCTCCACGTTTATCTGAAAATGCTATTATCAAATTATTGTCCGCGTCTACTGCGATATCGTACTGACCTATCCAGGAGTTTTGAGGATGCGAACTCACCACTATTCCATTCGCTGTAAATTGCGGAGTACCGTGAAAGTCCAGCTTCTGCAGGTACACGTCCAGGTTTCCGCTCCGCCCATCGAACCACGTGATGTATGTTTCACCGTTCGATGTCATTGCCGTCTTTGGCAGCAGCTGCGCATGGTTTACATTACATATTAATGTATTTACGTTTGGGTCACTCGACCACTGCGAATGTCCGTAACCCGACGCTAAGATTATCGAAAAAATAAGGAGTAGTCTTATTCTCATATAATTTTATTTGAAATTTTTATGATTAATATTATCAATATATCCAAACAGAATTTAACCTGCAATAGCCGCCTAACAATGAAACTGTTTTTTTAAATAAACTAATCTGTAAGCTAATTAAATAGAAGTAAATATATTAATTTTACTAATATTATGATTGAAGTAACAAACCCCACTGAACATTGAACACTGAACATTGAACACTGTGGTTAAATTTTGCGCTCTCTGCGTCCTTTGCGGTTAAAATACCCCGGAACTATGCTCATTGCCAATTTTTCCTTGTTTCCAATTCTAAACTATTCGAGTCGTCAACCTTTTGAAATGGAAATTAAAACAATTTCTTCCTCTGTGTTCTCTGTGCCCTCTGTGGTTAAAATTATGCGTCCTCCAGGTTTCTATTTCTCGCCAGATTTAAATTCTCAAAATCACGAAGTGATTTATTAGCGCCATTATGGTAATCCGCGTTAAGAATTTCACGTCTTCAAGCGTCCTCTGAAAGAGGCGGAGAAAAACTGCCTGAGCGAGGTCTTATTCCGCGCCAGCGGAATTCGAGCGAGTTTGCTCCTTGTCCCGCTTTAGCGGGATCCGAGCGCAGAACACGTGAAATTTAGCAGGATTAGCATTAGGCGCAGCTCCTTTTTGCTTCTTTTTGGAGCAGCAAAAAGAAGTCCACCGCGGACAGCGGGCGATAGATAAGATATTTTAGGAATTAAATGTTATTTTAATTGAATGCATTACCTTTGGTCATTACAAAAAAAAAGCGCACTCTCGTCCGCTTTTAAATTAAACGCCTATTGGCATCCCTTTGGGAATGCTAAATCTGTAAGGAACTATCACCATTGCCAATTTTGTTATAATCATATACATTTAGATAACATTCAAATAATACGAATTATGGACAAAAAGAAACTAAACCAGGATACCGCATTACAAATAATTACCGATTACGGCTCCGTACTAAAGGAAAGTAATACAGCTATTAATCCCGTTTCGGCATTGCCCCATATGATTGATGAGATAAAACACGCCATCGTTTTCACGCTACAGATGCTTGAATCACATTACCAGCGCGGTGGTTGTGACGAAGAAGAATACAGAAAAAACGTGGAAAACCTCGTGGATTCATATGCTAAGCTCAGCACGTTTATCGACGATGAAACAGCCGAAAGGGTCTATGAAATTGAAAACGTTGCGAAAAAGATTCTGACTGACAAAAAAGCCAGGAGCATTCTCAGCGGTAACATAATCATTCAGCGTGACCTCGATTTCGCGAAGGAAGTCCTCGACGGTCTTGAAAAAAAACAGACTGTTATGAAAACTGCTATTATTAGTGAAGCGGAAATTATCAGGCAGGGTGTTAAAAATACTATTCAGGCTTCGATGAATTAACGGTTAATTCTACTCATACATCCATCGTTTCATGAATTCATTTACATCTTTCAGTTGACGGGTGGCGAGAATAAGATCGCTGCCCGTTTCTGTTTCACCCCCGGTGTAATCCGGGTAAACTCTCTGTCCGTCAGGGTAATACAAGTTTGCCGGCACGCTGAATACTAACAGCATCGGGTCTTCTTTATTATACTTCTCCCCCAGCTCTGAAAAGTAGCTCCCTTCCAGCATGAATTTTTCCATACCCTGTCTGTTCAGGTTTACCCTGTCAAACTCGTGTCCGTTGGTCTTCATCACCCACGCGTATTGAAATAACGCCCTGATGATGTCCTCGTGGCTGTTGTCCTTGATGTTCTCCAGGCTGAAGTTCACCACATTAAAGTTAATCATATTCTCATACCTCACCGAAATCACCATCCCGGTATTACGCCCGTCCATCGTCAGCACGTTATTCGCCGGTATCTGCAGTGTGAAATAATTATAAAAGTATATCGATCCCGCTATCAGTCCCAGCAGGGGCAGTATCCATAGTATGTGTATGAGGATTTTTTTCAGCTTGCTCTCGGGGAATGTTTGTATCTGTGGTGCGGGCATCAGTCCTTCTTATCGGGTTCTACCGGTTTTGGGGTCAGGTCCACTTCTTCATCGGTGCCCTTCTTCGTAAAGAGCGATATGATGCTCCTGAATATCCCCGTGCTTATAATGAACAGGAATACCGAAAATGAAGCCTCGCCCTTTGTGATTATGATCAGAAATACCGCCAGAAAAAATACTATGTACTTCGCCGGGTTCGCTTTTATTGCCCGTGGACTGAAGCCCGGGAATGTATCATACTTGAAGGGGCTCACCATCAGAAGAGGCAGTGCAACCGCAAGAACGGTCATTACTACCGAGCTAACCTCGTGGCTGAATATCTTATCGTGGTAAAATAACACATAAGTGATCATCGTACCTGCCGAGACAGGTGTCGGTATCCCGATGAACATCTTTTTCTCAGAAAGGTCGTCATCCTTGGTCATTACATTAAACTTAGCCAGACGGATAATGGAAAATATCATTATCATCGACGACAGGAATATCCCGAATAACTCGTACTGGTTAAAATAAACCTGGTACGCTATCACCGACGGTGCCATCCCGAATGTCACCACGTCCGCCAGTGAATCCACCTCCACTCCGAATTGGCTCGATTTTTTCAGCAGCCGCGCGACAAATCCGTCCAGCATGTCGCACGCCATCCCCGCGAATATCAGCAGTATTGCCGTCTCTACGCTGCCCTCGATGGCCGTCGCTATCGCCGCGAATCCAAAGAATGCATTCGCTAATGTGAATAAGTTGGGGATTATTGCTGTCGATTGGTCTACTCTCCTGCGCATATTTGCTCGTCGTGCCGCTCTTCGCGCCATCCTTGCTGCGCTTACGTCTCTTTTCTTTCGCTTTTTTACAATTCGCATATTATGGTTTCGCCTGCCGTTACTTTATCGCCGAGATTGACGAATATTTTTGCGTCCGGATGAAATAGTATGTCCACTCGTGAGCCGAACTTTATCATACCGAAACGCTCTCCCTTTTCAACGCTCTCGCCCTCTTTTAGTTCATAAATAATCCTGCGCGCCACGAACCCCGCTATCTGCTTGAATACGATCTGCTTTCCCGTCACGCTCTTAATGCCCAGCTCTGACCTCTCGTTCCTGTCCGATGACTTATGATCGAATGCTACCAGGTACTCACCCTTCACGTACTTGATGAAGTTCACCACGCCCGAGACGGGGATCCTGTTCACGTGCACATTGAATGCCGAGAGGAATATGCTCACCTGCTTCAGCTTCTCTCCAGCAGGGAAGGGAGCATCGAGTGTGTACATAATGTCCTTTATCTCGACCACCTTGCCGTCGGCCGGGGAGATGAGCGTGTCATCCGTGATATTTCCCGGAAGTGTTCTATTGGGGTCACGGAAAAAATTCAGCACGAATGCCATCAGCAGTATCGAAACCGCCACCAGAGCTATCTTTAGCCAGACTATCTCTATCAAAAACGCGCCGAGGTCGATGAGAAGTGATACTATTAAAAAGAACCGTATTGTGCCGTAGCCGTATCTTGTTAACTTCATTTAGCTGCTTATCCTGTTATAAATTTCCCAATACGCGTCCTCTACTTCGCCCAGGTCAAACCTGAACCTGTCCTTGTCCAACTTCTTATGTGTCTCGCTGTCCCAGAGCCTGCACGTATCAGGCGAGATCTCATCCGCTAAGATTATGTTTCCGTCAGAGTCTCTACCAAATTCTAATTTGAAATCAACCAATAAAATTCCTTTTTCGCCGAAAAACGCCGAAAGAAGCTCGTTAATGAGGTATGTCAGCTCGTTGATTCGCTCCAGGTCTGCCGTTTCTGCCAGCCCCATCTCGCGGATGTGAGCTTCGGTGAATAGCGGGTCGCCCAGCGCGTCATCTTTATAATAATATTCGATGATGGGGGAGTTAAGCTTTTTGCCTTCTTCCATACCGTATCTTTTCACGAGGCTGCCGGCGGCGTAATTCCTGCACACCACCTCTATCTTTATTATGCTTACTTGCTTCACGTACATCTCGTTATCCGAGATCTTCTCCACCAGGTGCGTGGGGATTCCGTTCTTACCCAGGTATTCGTAAATGATAGTAGTGATCTTATTATTCAGAACGCCCTTGTCTTTTATCTGCCCCTTCTTTTCGGCATT
>JAEYVS010000019.1 GCA_023429265.1 Bacteroidota bacterium
TCAAACTGGGAAAGTTTCAATATTGGCACCGCAAATCTTACCGATGTTTTTTCATCCGGAAATAAATACTGGATAACATCAGCCGATGGACGGATGTATATTGGCGACGTATCTGTTCCGGCATCCATTGTTACCAGAACAATCGACAATTCTGTTTCAATTAATTCAGTATATTTCCTGAATACAGCGGATGGCTTTACCTGTGGTGATAATGGAAATATTTATAAAACCAATGACGGCGGTCTAAGCTGGACATTATCAAATACCGGCACTACATCAGTAAACCTTAACTCCATTAGCTTCCTGAATTCAATTGCAGGAATCGTGGTGGGTGATAACGGTTCGATATTTTTAACTTCTGATGGAGGCTCCAGCTGGACATCAGAAGCATCCGGTACTTCGTATGACCTTCTCGAAACGAAATATTTTTCTACCGGTATCATTGTAGTAGGTGAATTCGGCACCTTACTTCAAAGAATTGGATCAGGCGCATTTACTTCGATCGACTCGCGGGTTATTAGTGACATACACAGTGTAACAGGAACCGATATAACCTCTGCTAAGATAGCAGGCGGTGGCGGTTTCATCAGAAATAATAATGGAGGAAACAGCCTCTTCCTAAACTTTGAGCAGAACCCAATGGCTGCAAATCTCGTTGACATATACTTTTCTGATGCAAACACAGGCTATGCTGTAAGCAGCAAAAATAAAGCAATTATAAAAACCAACAACGGCGGAACCAGCTGGTCACTTACGGGTGGAGCAACAGTATCTTATCAATGGCAAACTAAGCTTTCTTCAGGCAGCGGTATAGGTAACGGATTCTTTTACTTTCCTCAAAAATACCAGAGCCCTTACAGAAGAGACATTGTGTATATAGCTCAGGGTAATAAAATATTCAGAAGCTATAACGGCGGCGATAACTGGACACAAATAGCAACAATTTCGATTGGAAGCCGGGCACACTCATTTTACATTTCTCCGCTGGATACTAATCTTATGGTAGCTTCTATGGATTCCTTTAATGGTAATGTCGTAAGAAGCACAGATCATGGTTTAACATGGGTTTCTACGTGGAACGGAAATCTTACTTCTTATGGAATGCCTCTGGAAATGGACCCAAGCTCACCCAATAATATGATTCTTGCGCCGGACAATAGTGCACCATTAAAATCAACAAACTTTGGTCTTAATTGGACTACTTTGAGCTCTCAGTCATTTTCAAGTCCTTGTGATATTATTATTCATCCTGAGAATTCAAATCTTGTTTACATAGGTGACCAGGGTCCATCAAAATTCTGGAAATCAACCGATGGCGGCGTTACATTTGTAAATAAAAATACTGTTGGCTCTTCTGAGATCCCAATGATAGGAGTTTCACAGCTGGATACAACTCTTGTATTTCACACAGTATGGAGCGGCGGTAGTGTGTACAGAAGCACAAACATAGGGGAAAATTTTTCAGTCGCATCGGCAACAGGCAGCTCGTGGGGCTGTGACGTTTCAAAAGATGATCCGACTGCATTTCTTTTCCATACTTACTCTTCGGCTGGATACATTACGGTAGATAAAGGAGCAAATTTTACCCCTGTTGGGAGCATTGCAAATGCTAATGCAGGAATTCTATACCTTGATAAAGGTAATGTAATGGCCCAGGGAACCGGAACAGCAGTACATAAACTCGCCATTACTTATAACGTAACTTCATCCCCGATTGTAATCACAGGCATTACTAACGGAAACGGATCGATTCCAACTGAGTATGCAATGACACAAAATTATCCGAATCCATTTAACCCGGCAACAAGGATAAGTTATCAGCTTCCTGAAGCAGGTAATGTAAAGATTACTGTATTTGACATAAGCGGTAAACAGATCGCTACACTTGTAAACGGTCAGCAAAATGCCGGTTTTTATGACATTAATTTCGATGGAAGCAGATTCGCAAGTGGAGTTTATTTCTACAAACTGGAAGCAGGGAATTTTGTTGAAACAAAGAAGATGCTATTAATAAAATAATTTAATTAATAGTCCGCCGTGGCGGGCTCCTGGTAAAGTAAAGTATCTAATAGCTTTTAATTGAAAGCCCCTATTAAAGGGCTTTTTAATGCAATGATTCATACACCTGCAAGGAATCGAAATAATTTTCATATAACACCGGAACACCATCCGCAAACTTCCAGCACATCACCCAATCCCCTGTTCCATCCTTCCCCGTAGTCTTAGCTTTAAATCCATATGTTCCTTTTGCAATAACCCAGTCTCCGGATTCAATGTAATCTGTTATGTCGAAGGCTGTAGTCTCAATTGTATCGAAGTTCAGTTTAAACCATTCCCGAGCTCCATCCCTTCCGTGGAAAGTTCCTCCGTAAGGAAGCTCAGGCTCCCCTACTACCTTCCATACAATGTTTGGATCGAGGCTGCTTAGTATCGTTTCCATGTCACCCTTAGCGAATGCTTCGTAAATTGCTTTTATCTTATCAATGTTTGTAACTTGTGGCATAATTGTCCTCTTTAATTAAGTTTATCCTGTGGAATTATTATACGTAATAAGCTATTTTGAATGAAGATATAAAAATTAGAAAATGAATACACGAAAAGAAGGTAAAAAGAAGGGCCCCTTTGAAATTATCGCGAGAAAGATAACTAACCTGAGCGGCTCTACTCCGGTGTTTCTTAGCGCTTTTGCTCTAATCATATTATGGGGAGTCTCAGGACCTGTATTTGGATTTTCAGATA
The DNA here is from genome assembly GCA_023429265.1 of Bacteroidota bacterium. Lineage (GTDB taxonomy): Bacteria > Bacteroidota > Ignavibacteria > Tepidaquicellales > Tepidaquicellaceae > JAEYVS01. The sequence goes on from JAEYVS010000019.1 coordinate 2,740, forward strand.
CCTGGCAGCTTATCATTAATACAACCACTACCATAATTACATTCCTGATGGTATTCCTTATACAGAGAGCCCAGAATAACGACTCAATTGCAATCCATCTTAAGTTGAACGAGCTTATAGCTGCCCTGGACAAGACCAGCAACAGGCTTGTGGATGTGGAAGATCTCTCAGAAGATGAACTCTTATATCTTCATAAATATTATGAAAAGCTGGCTGATAAAGCAGAAGAGGATAGTGATCTTAGAAAATCTCACTCTATCGAAGAATCCGAAAGTGATAAACATCCTAAAAAAAGGAATTAACTTTTTCTAAATTGAACTATCTCACCCAAATCTGTATTTTGATGTAACTAAAATCAAAATTACAATCTTATGTCGTTAAGCGAATCACTTCTTAGGGAGTTTAACTCCGAAGCCGGGAAAACCCGTAAAATGTTAGAAAGAGTACCTCTTGATAAAGCAGACTGGAAACCGCACGAAAAATCATATACGATGGGAACACTCGCATCACACATCGCTGAGCTCCCTACCTGGGTGGATGTAAATGTAAATCAGGATGAGCTCGATTTTTCAAAAATGGACTATAAGCCATTTGTTCCCGCGGATACTGAGGAACTGCTTAAATTCTTTGATGATAATTGTGCAAAAGCTGTCGAAGTTCTGCAAAACACTAATGATGAAGTTTTGATGGGAGACTGGACTT
>JAEYVS010000043.1 GCA_023429265.1 Bacteroidota bacterium
AGGAATACCCAAACTGCGTAAAGTTTGATTTTTTGCATACTTACATTTTACTTACTTTCTTGTTCGGCAGGAAAGCTAATATTGACACTTATATATTAATAGATGCTTTAAATTACGAAAAAGTTTAGTTAAAGTTATGGTAAAAATAACAGGTTATTTGGTATAATATTCAGAGATTTTGCGGGCTAGAAACTCCCCGATCGTTTTATGCGCCTGAATATTCCAGTGACCGTAATTGCCGTTATATTGCCAGTAATTGGGGTCAAATCCTCTCGCTCTTAAGTCATTCAGAGTATCATTGAGCTCTATCATTCTTATGTCCGCGGATTTAATGGATGCTCTAATATTTTCATTCAATTCATATTTATCCCGGTGTACAATCATATTGCCCGGATTTTCAGAAAGTTCTTCGATTACCTTAATGTGCACGGAAAGAAGGGAATCATTCTCAGTTAGTATGTTGTCTTCAGGCTTATTTTGATCAAGTACTGGTGTAAAAAACTTATCCAATAGTATTCCCGAAGTCTGACCCTGCCTGTGAAGATTCAAGGAATTTCTTATCATTTGAACCGTTGGAGAGATCATTCCCATTTTATTCATACTCAGGAACCAGGGAAGTCCTTCCGGAGGAGCGTTCTCGTAATTTATTTTAATACTATCGCCATCAACGTATGGATAAGGAAACCCATTTTTATTCGGTTCTTCTATAAAGTCCTTATTGCCAAGCATAAACAAAACAATATCCGGTTTGAACTCAGAGACGTAATTCTCATTTAAAACATACATATCCAGAAGATTGTATCCAAATTTTCCAAAGTTCATTACTTCAGCTTTGATACTGTACTTTTCTCTAAGCTCATTTTCCATTATGGCTCTGAAATGGTTGCGGTCGAAATGCTGGAATCCCTCGATGTAAGAATCTCCAAGAAGCGCGATCCTTACTACTCCGGTATCTTTTTCTTTTCCGTAGCCGGGACCAATGTATCCATATTTATTTATCTCCCCCATTGCAAAGCCCTCTGTAAGGAGAATGTATTCTGAACCGGGTACAAAAACCCTGCCGAGGCGGTTATCGTTTTTGAATATTGTTACCTGTGCTGTCCCTGTGAATTTTATGAATACATCCAGAAGTATCATTACGATCCCCAGCACAACAAGATATATTACAATATTTTTTATAATCTTCATCATCAGAATTGGAAATAAATAAACGGGTTAGGCTCAGATTGGAACATATAGAGCAATGTAACCACAGCCAGCCCCGTAAGTATCGCGTACCTGGCGGGGATGGATTTTAGTTTTACCAGGAATGCGTGTCTTTTTGTGTAATACTCTATTAAATCCATTAGATAAACAATGAAAAGATAAATGGTTGTAATGCGAATGAAAATCCAAACAAACTCGCCTGTTTCCCAGAAGAAAAGCTTATTGATTATAAAAAATGCTTCCTCAATTGTGGGAGCACGAAAGAATATTCTGGCAAATGTGATTAAAGCAAAGACAAACGCTGCTTTGGAAATAAACAGGAGAAGACCGGTAGGGGTTTTATATGAAAATTGTACCAGTTTCTTTTTTGATCCGGATATTAGCCGGTTAATACAAAGAAAGACGCCGTTGATACCTCCCCATATTACAAATGTCCAGTTAGCCCCATGCCACAAGCCGCCGAGAACCATAGTGATCATTATATTTATGTATGTCCTGATTTCCCCTTTCCTATTGCCGCCCAATGGAATGTAAAGATAATCTTTCAGCCAGGTAGATAATGAAATGTGCCATCTTTTCCAGAATTCGCTGACGCTGGTGGATAAATAGGGCTGCTCAAAATTTCTCATAAGCTCTATTCCAAACAATCTCGCGGTACCACGCGCTATGCTGCTATAGCCGGAAAAGTCAGCATAGATTTGTATGGAAAATAGTATCAAAGCAGCGAGCAATTCATCCGATTTATAGAATCCGGGATTTGCAAAAATATTATCCACGATCTTTCCTGAAGTATCACCTATCATTACTTTTTTAAACATTCCCAATGCTATGAGCATAATACCAGTATTTACCTGTTCACGTGTTGGTTTATTCATCATCCTTATCTGTGGAAGTAAATGACCGGCTCTTTCTATTGGACCCGCTACTAACTGAGGGAAGAAGGAAACAAAAAGCGAGAAGTCCACGAAGGATTCTGCAGGTTTTATTTTTTTTCTATAAACGTCAATAGTATAAGCCATCGTCTGAAAGGTATAGAAAGAAATACCTATCGGAAGAATGATATTCAGATGTAAATAGTCCAGGTTTCCCCCGAAAATTCCCGCGACCGGTGAAATGCTGTCCACGAAAAACTGAAAGTATTTGAATGATGCGAGGATGCCCAGATTTACAATAATGCTGCTTATTAATAAAAGCTTTCTCCGTGTAGGATTATCCGCCCTGTCCATAAACCTTGCCACGTAATAATCTACAACAGTAGAAATCAGGAGCAAAGTGCAGAATCTCCAATCCCAATAACCGTAGAAAAAGTAGCTGGCAATAATGAGGAAATATTTCCTCCAATCTCTGGGCAGAGCATAATAGACTGGAATAACAGCAGCTAAGAAAATCAGGAATATGAATGAGTTAAACAG
>JAEYVS010000097.1 GCA_023429265.1 Bacteroidota bacterium
ACCTGAGGTGAACAGGCAGCTCGAAAATATAGACAGGTATGAGCAGGATATGACCGGTGTGGAAACCAAATCCGAAGAGGAAAGAAGCACAATGCAGAAGTCAGCGAAATATGAGAATTATAATATAAGGAAGGGTAAGGAAGAGGAAGATGAGTAGATGCTGATATGAATTCAGCATGACATAAGATTTTATCCATTTATTCTCTACTTAAAGAGAGCCGTGCACCGGGGCAAGGCTCTCTTTTTTATTGTGATAAGAGCAGATTTCATATGATTTATAAATTAATTCTGTTTACGCCTTAGGGCGTTGTTCTTTTGCCTTGATGCAAAAGAACCAAAAAATCAAGCCTTAATAAAAATCTGTTTAATTTCACGTGTTCTTCGCTCGGATCACCGCTAAAGCGGGACAGGGAAAAAACTCGCTCCATATTAAAATTAGGATTTTACATAGAGTATATGGGTTGGAGTTCAAACCACCGCTAAAGTGGGTTTGAATCACTATGTGATTTCAGGGTTACTTTGGTAGATTTGACAACTCACCCTTTATTCCCTCCGTCGGAGGGGATGTTTACCGTAACCTCGCCTGCTGCAGGGTATTATATGTGGATGACTTGATAATAAAGTTTTAAACTTATACATTAATTTTCGAAGAAGTAATTTTTTGGGCAAGAGGAGTAAATCCAGAATTTCAGTTCTGGTTTCCTAATTTAATTTTAAAAATTAAATTGTGCGATAGCATAAGCCCATGAATTACGAATTATTCAATCCTTCAAATCCGTGCAATCCTATACTTCCTCTGAACACGGTAAAAAATTCAATCAATTTTTTTAAGATCAATGTATTCGAGGTCAGCCTTGACAGGTCAATCTATGAAGATGATGGAATAATAGATTGGCTGCCCGGGGGTGACTATAGCTTTACTGAACGCGTAAAGCTTGGCATACCGCTTACAGATCTTTTCCCTGCTTTGAGGGAGAGATTACGAACAAAGTTTATAAAAGGACCGCTTCCTTTGCCAATTAGGGTGGGTATAGAGGGCACTTTCATTCCATCGGAAAAAGACCATTCGCCGATCAAGAAAATAACAGATGTATTCCTTTATGCCGATGATATTAAGAAGGGGAAAATAAAACTCGGCAGTATAGAAATAAATGTGAAGGAGTTATTAGATGGTATAAAGAAGAATGGTTCTGTCTTTTATAAACATAAAGATAAGCTCTACAAGATACAGACACCGCCGCAAAGTATCACAGTGAATTTAAAGGGGATTAAAAATAGTGGTTCGATAACCGCAGGTGATATTACACTTTCAGATGAGCAATCGAAACTACTGGCATCGCGAGGTCATATATATATAAAATACAAAGGAAGTGAAATAAAGTTCACAGGGGGATCGAATGCTTCCGAGGGGATCGGTACTTTTAACTTTACACCGGGAATGAGTTTTCTTATACCATCTACATTGAGTGATAAAGATTTCTTCGAAATATTAAGTGCTCTAATATTCGATCCGCGTTCCGGACTCAGTGGTATGGGTGAGCCGCACCCCGTCTTTAACCCCGAGGCATTTAATGACGAACAATATTTCAAGGTATTCAATGAATTTAAAAAGGATGAAAGATATTCTTCGTACCGTGGATTTACTCCCGGCGGTGATTATGCTGGAAAGGCAAAATTACCGAGCTATGAGATAGGGTTATATACATCATTTGAACAGGAATGGGAGTTAAAGGGATATTCACGGGGGGCATTGCTGAACTCAATTACCCTATCGCCCAGGGAAGAAGTTACGGTAGAGGTATTTACTTTTGACCGTTTGAAATTGGAAAACGAAAAGGAATTTACCACTGAATTTGAGAAGAACCTTGAAATATCGAGCCTCTCCAGGGCATCTTCTGAAATTTCCAGGGAACTGACAACGACCACGGACAGCAATACAGATATAGGACTCGGGATACCTCTACCAATCGAAGGGGTACCTGTGAATATAGACGTAAACGCCGGAGTCTCTAATAATGTGAAGGAGGGAATACAATCCACAATAGAGCGTATAAACGAAGCAACGGTAAGCACATCGGAAAAATTTAAATCGACAACAAGGGTAAAAGTGGTCCAGTCGAGGGAAACAGGAGAGGAGAAACGGGTAATAAGAAAAATAGTTAATCCAAATAATTCCCGTACGCTAACATTAAATTATTTTGAGGTTCTGGAAACATATAAAGTCACCACCTCCCTCAAAGATACCAAAAAGCTTTGCATACTGGTAGATAATCCTGACTTTGGAGCATTCGATGTGGATATGATCATGGCGTATGAGGACAGGCTTCAAAAGGCGCTTTTGAGCCAGCTTTATATAGGCGGATTCGAGGCAGCAAAAAAGCTTGCGGCTCAGAGATGGTTCGACAGAAGGTCGGAAATAAAAACAGAAATAGAAAATGTAATAGCGGGCAATAATACCGGCGGAAATCCTTCGCCTGTGCCTCCATTAGTGCGAACTGCCAAAACTCTGGCAGAGAAACTGGATACATTGATAAAAGCAGATCTAATGAAGGCGGCGGGAGTCCTCTCGGCTCATTATGATCCTTTTAAGCCGAAAGAGGAAAAGCCGTCACGAAAAGATGTATCAAATGCCGAGGATACATTGGGGTTAGTTAATTTCTGGATCAAAATGAAAATATCATCACCGGGTATAGAGAGTAAAGCTCTTGAATTTATCGATGGTATGAACAGGAATCACACGAATGATGATGTAGTAAGGCTTCTTGAGTCTTTCCTTACGGGGATGGATGATGAATGGTTAACTGTCCTGAAGATGGTCGCAATAAATCTTGTTTCAATCCAGTTATCCGCATTACTAGTGATACCCTTTCCGCTATTAATGCCGCTGCTATTTGAGTTTGCTTTGATCAGCAATGATAATGGCTTGCCCGGTTTGATAGATAAAGCAAAATCGGAATTAAAGAACTTCGATATATTAAACGGGACGGCGGTATCACAGCAGGCAGCGGATAGTTCCGGTGAAAGCGGTATAGTACCTATCGCGCCGCCGCAGTTATTCTCACTAGAGGAGCTTGCGATGGCAAATGCGGAATTCGAGAAGCTGGTACTGCACCTGGAGGCGAACAGGGTCTATTATATAAATAAGATCTTATTGCATGAGGATTCATCAGAGCGCTTTGTGAGACTGCAGCTGAAAGGTATTGCGGGATTTGTAGAAAACAGGATACTTGGATTCATAGGTAATAAAACGGCTTTTCCACTGCGTATGGAGTCCCTGGATAAATACTCAAGAGATAAAATAGAGAAGCAGGTAGCGGCATTTTCGCCTGAGAAGAATGAAAAAATAAACGGTATAGATACGAAAAAAATAGAGCCACGCGAAGAGATAATATCCCTGCCTACGAACGGAATGCACATCGATTCGATACTCGGACAATGCGAGTCGCTGGAACCATACCTGCTGGAAAGACAGGAGATAGAGAAGCAGATGGCAAAGGCTCAGGCAGATATTGCTGTGGAAAAAGCGGTTCAGCAGAAAGAAGAAACAAAAAGGCTTTCCGAGAGGATCAAACAGGGACAGCTCGATAACCCATTAAACTAATTATGGCAGATATAAGAGACGGTTCAGTAAATGATCAGGCGCTGAGAGAGATATTAGTCATTGAGGGCTCGGGTCAGTTTTTTGATATAAGACATCCTGAATCATTTTCAAGTGACACCGAATTTATTTATGTATTTCCGCAAAGTATTGAGGGAACTAGCATTACTGTTCAACAAATAATCGACGCTAATTTTGATAATAATCTGACTTCGATTAAGACGGGTGAGGTTATTAGTAATTTTTCAGATAAATGCATTTTATCCATTCAGGACAACAAGTATGTATTGCTCACTCAACATGAAGTAAAGAAGTCGGTTTCATTACCGGTAGAAGAAATAACTCTTACAGTAGATGAATATTCCAAAACTTTGAATTCCATTCTTCATACTCTAGAAGAATTGCGCCATTATATTAATATAAAAAATAAACTACATCAGGAAGCTGTTCAAGATGCTGTAGATATAGTTCAAACTAAAAGAATTGACTTTACTGATACGAAGAATCAGCAAGTTGACGTGACTGGAATTTTTATAGCCGTTGCAATTTCTATTTTCTTTGAAGCCGGAATAGCTGTTGCATTTGCATCTTCTGTAGCAAAGACCGCTTCAGGCGCAACTAGCGCAATTACTAAGAAATTATCATCCTTGAAGGGTTTTAAAATAGGTCTGGATTTTATATTTAGAGTAATTGGACGATCATCAAGTAACAGTCCAACAGCTGCTATAGAGCTGGCAAAGAAAAATATTGCTGCGGCGAGAGCAGAACTTAGGAAGTTAAATGATTTGGAAGATGATGCATTGCGATTAATAAAAAGATTGCCTGCTACCAAAGCGGGTCAAAGAATATTTAATCAGGAACTTTCTAAAATAAAATCAGAACGTTCAAGAAGTACCCCATTATTATTACAAATAAAAAAAGAGGCCGATTTTGTAGAAGCTTCCGAAAAAGAATTACGGTCAGAATTATCTAAAATTGGGAAAAAGAGAATAGACGATAGTATTGAAATGTTTGGAGGAACCAAAGAATCTCTTTCAAAATCTGTTAATCTAAAAGGTATTGCTAAGGATACTACAAATGCAACTGCTTCTCGTATAAAGAAAACTAATTCAGATCCATCTATAGTTCCTCTTGATATATATTACAAATCAGAAATACAAAATTATTTTAAAGATGAGCTTTCTCTGGTAGAGGAATATATTTTGATTGTGAAAAAAATGCTATATAGTTTAAGTTTTCCAATCACTGACAGGACAATAGAAACGCAGAACAAAATTATTGAATTATTAAATCTTTTTTCATTGCAAAGATCACTGGAGATATATGAATCTGAATATGGTATTGAATCATTTAACCAGACATTAGCTAAAGATATCCAAACCAAAGAATATGAATTTATTATTTGGACACTTTATTTATTTAATAAAATTCATCCAAAAATCCGTAATGCTCTCTTATTGCACTTAGCTGCATCACGTGGATTTCAACCATCACCTAAATTAATCAACGAACAAATTATACCTAACTTAGATTTGAGCGATGACTTTAAGGAATACTTGTTGAAAAGGTTTTCGATAGATAACGTAAGATTATTAATTGATGAAATCAAGAAGACTATGTCAATCTTTCAAAACTCAATAAACGAGATAAATGATGGATTCATTGAAAATGAGAGTGAAAGATATAAAGTTAATATAATAGTTAAAAGTAACTAGTTTATCAGGCATTCAACTTTAACATTATCTCCTTCATTATCCTCTCTCCGTGTTCGATGGAGTTTTCGATGAAGAGCTTATCGGTTTCCATGCCGCCGAGGATGACGCCGGCGTAGAAGATACCCGGTTTGCTTGATTCGAGTGTGTCGCGGTTGTAGACCGGCTGACCGTCTTTGATTTCCAATCCAACTTTCTCAAGGAATGTATAATCGGGTTTATAGCCTGTCATAGCGAAGACGAAATCATTCGGGATGGTGAGTTTTCCTTCCGGTGTATTAATGTCGAGTTCGGTTTCGCGTATCCCGGAGACTGTTGAATTGAAGTATGCTTTTATCGAGCCTTCTTTGATCCGGTTCTCTATGTCGGGGCGCACCCAGTATTTTACCCCGGCTTTAAGCTCCGGCTCGCGGATTATCATTGTCACATTGGCACCCGCGCGGTAAGTTTCTAGAGCAACATCCACGGCAGAGTTGCCACCGCCTATTACAGCGACGTTTTGATAAGCGTAAGGATGGGCTTCGGTAAAGTAGTGCATTACCTTCGGAAGGTCTTCACCCGGGACATTCAACATAACTGCCTCGTCATAGAAGCCGGTCGAGATGATGATGTATTTTGCAAAGTATTTAGAATTATTTGTTTTTACCAGGTAGCCTTCTGAAAGTTCGAGAGACTTCATCATTTTGAAAGTGTCATCACCCAGTTTAATTGTTTCTCCTTCTTCGGCTGTCACGTGCCGGATAGAGCTGATATTCTCAACAGTTTCGTAAGTATGGATATTGAGCTCGAATGAGTGCGCGACACGGCGGTAATATTCGAGGGCTTCACGGCGGTTAGGTTTCATTCCGTGTGATACGAAGGGCACTCCACCGAGTTCCAGTCTCTCCGACGTGGAGAAAAATGTCATATTGGTAGGGTAATGGAAAATGGAGTTTACAATACAGCCCTTCTCGATTACAAGGTGTGAAAGATTGTTTTTCTTAGCTTCAATCGCGCAGGCGAGCCCTATGGGACCCGCGCCGATTATGATGACGTCATATTTCACTTACGGAGATATTATTTGCAGATTCACCTTCGGCGAGAGGCATAGATGAAACTATGATGACCCTGTCACCGAATTTCAAAATATCATTGTCTTTTATCTTTTGCTTTATCTGAGCAACAATATCGTGATATTCCTCCCGTCCGTGGTCGTCCTTCTTAATTAAAAGCGATTCTACTCCCCATATCAATTTGAAATATCTAATCACCGACATATTAAAAGTAGCGGCGATGATCTGCGCTCCCGGACGGTGATTAGATAACAGCAGGGGAGTTTTTCCGGTATGTGTAATGCAGATAATTGCTTTTGCATTGAGCCGTGCGGCAATCTCGGTAGCTGAATTGGCAATCGTGTGCAGAGTATTCTCAGGAGAGTCCTCCACGAACATTTC
>JAEYVS010000134.1 GCA_023429265.1 Bacteroidota bacterium
ACCACAGCTTCTGAGACTGCTATCTGGAGATTAATAAACCTGTCTTCCCTGAATTGAAGCTTTTGATTGAGCTTGATTAGTACCTGCTCTACCTTGTGTACTTCAGATCTGTCGCTATTAAGTTCGATGTAAATAGATTCCAATAGGCTGAAATTTAAATATTCCAAATAATTCTTACGACCATTGATGCAGCGGAGTTATTATTCACAGGATTATCGTACTTATAATAATCTATCCCGCCTGTAAAATGAATATAAGAGTTATTTTTAAAGAAGACCCTCAGACCGGTTATGGGTCCAAAAGTACGTATCGTACTGCTTAATGATTTAACCCCTTCATTATAGTTATAACGCTTTTGCTGGAAAAACTTATATCCTGCAGATAACTCAATAAAGTCAAAAAAAACATAATTTATTGTTGTGTGTAAATTAACATCCTCAAAGAAAGTCAGGGGTCTGATGGAAAACGCTTCATCATTAAATTCTCCCTGTTCAGATAGCTTTAACCCTGTGAATAAATTTACGAAAAAGTTATCTGTAATGTTATAATAAACGGAATCCTTAATTGTCAGCTGCCTGTAGGAGAAACTGGTTACCTGCGAGACCAGGTCTTCGAACTCATAAACTGTGTAGTTTGCCAGCACTTGCACTGAGTTTTTAAACCATAATCCCTCAAAAGGCTGAAAAGTGCTGTTAGAGGTAAGCCGATATATTGTATTGGTATTGTTATTCGAACTCCTTTCCTTATAAATATAAGCCAGCTTGTTAGAGCTTATGTCAAAAATTGTTTCCAGTATTAATGTACTGAGGTTATTATAAGTATGGGATAGCTCTCCGATTAAGAGCAGTTCATCTCTATCGTCAAAATTATCTTCGCTGTCAGTATCATACTTCAATATGGATGATGACCCGGCAAACCTGAATGTGTTGGTATTCGAGAGCCGGAAGAGATTATCCAGGAATAGCGATGTCCTGGAGCTGTTGTTGTTTTTTGCTTTTTCTATTGCCTCCAGCTGCCGGACAGTGGTTGGATTTAAGCCTCCAAGATTCGTAGGTTCATTTATTTCAGACCTTTCCATATGCAATATCCCTATTCTGGTGATATTATTAGAAAAACTCGCATTAAGGTCTGCTCCAAATCTTAGCCTGTTTTCGCTTCGTTTCGAGTCATAATTATTGTCGAAAAGCACGGCTGATCCGGAGGACTTATATCTCAGCTCTTTGAGGACGTTTTTAGATGAAAAACCTCCCGAAAGGGTGATCAAATAATCGTTTGATAAAAGATATTTGACATCATCTTCTATGTTAAAATAGTTTTCTATCCTGGACTCAATATTATTATTGATTCCAAACTGATTTTTGATGTCGGTAGATGCCGGAAAATAAAAATCATTTCTCCTGTTATAATAGCTTACTCTCGCCGTGTTATTTGAGAATGGAGAAAAGACCTTAAATACTTCAGCAGACGCCAGGTAATTATAATTTTCCTTCTGGGTCAAGTCCTCGTAGGCAAGCCTGACATAGGCATTTGTCAGATAGTCTTCAATATTCAGATTCCCGATATCGGAGTTCAGCTCACCTCTAAAACCGGTGTTTTTCTCTCCTATCTGGTCATCGGTCAGGTACCCTATTTTTGAATTCAAAACCAGCATTTCATTGGGATAATAGTCAAAGTTAGCGAAGTAGAAATTGTGAGCGCTTTGATTGATAGCAATGCTCTTGTCGTCAGATAATGTGCTGATGCTTGTACCGAGACCGGTATAAAATTTCTCAGAAACTTTATAATCGGCAATTAAACTTAGCTCATTAAAATCCCTGAAGAAATTTTCCTGGAGCTTGGTGACATTGGATCTGAAATGATTTCTGAGAGTAAAACGGAATTTCTTTTCATCAAGACTGTAATTCAGACGGGAATATAATAATGCAGAGCTTACGCTATTATCAAAATCCGTAGTAAAATAATTACCTGAGATCACAGAATCGGGATCTGAGGATATAAGCTGGGAAAAACCATTCACAAAAGTAAATCCCCATATGAGGCTAACCAAAAATCTCTTCATAGGAAAATTTCTTCCTGCCGGATTCGGTCTTTAAGTCTTTAAATAAGTTCTCGAGATTTGTATAATCCTTAGAACCCTTCAGCTCTTCAGTGAGCTTATTTATTTCTACCATTCCATTATTCAATAAAAGAATACGGGTGGATATTTTTTCAATAGTGTCAAGCAGGTGCGAGCAGTAGAAAATAGTCTTACCCCTTTCCGAAAGCGTTTTTATGAGGTCCTGGAAAACGAATATTGATTCAGCATCCAGTCCATTTAGGGGTTCATCTAAAAAGATTATTTCCGGGTCGTGAATAAGTGCTGATGTTATTAATACTTTTTGTTTATTGCCTTTTGAGAGCGTCGCGAGCGAGGAGTCCAGGAATTTATCAAATTCGAACAGATCAGCAAATCCCGATATCCGGTGTAAGGATGTATTTTTATCCATATTTCTGACATCCGCAATAAAATGAAGAAATTCTCTCGGGGTGAGGGAATTAAACAAATTACCGGTTTCCGGGACATACCCTATTATCTCTTTTACGGCTACAGGATCCTTTTTTACGTCAATCCCCTTTACTGTGACTTCTCCACTGTCAAAATCAAGCATTCCGCACAGTATTTTTATTGTAGTGCTTTTCCCCGCTCCATTAGCGCCTATGTAACCGCAGATTTCTCCTTTCGGCACATCAAAGCTAATCCCCTTCAAGGCTTTTACACCCCCCGGGTACTCTTTAAATACATCTTTTACCTGTATCATAGCATTAATTTATGAAAATACTTCCCATTGGTTCAAGTCTATTATATTTTATGTTTTAGTTTACTTTAGATTCTTTTTTTATGACTTAATAAATTGAAATTCTAAGATTATATTTTTACATTCCTTAGACTCAAATTCCGTAATAAAGTTCTTTAGTTTCCAGCTCAAATGGCGAAATTGGTAGACGCGCTGCGTTCAGGGCGCAGTCCCGGCAACGGGGTAGGAGTTCGACTCTCCTTTTGAGCACAATTAATTTAATTATAATGACAATTGGAAAAAATTTGGAAACTAAAGGAGTTATCCGGAGAGAATGGCGCACCTGATAATGAAGGCATCGATACATTCATCGAAGAGATGCGCGCGCTCAGGACTAACATACAACTGCCTGAGACAATTCTGCGTATTCTCTATTCTCGCGGGATAACCAACTATGCAAAGACAGTAAAGTTTTTTAGACCAACAAAAGAACGGCTTTATGATCCTTTTCTATTAAAGGATGCCCGAAAAGCTGCCGAACGCCTTACTGACATTATCGCAACCAAAGAAAAGATAATGGTACTGGGTGACTATGATGTAGATGGCACCTGCGGTGTATCATTGTTTTATCTTTTCCTGAAACATTTCGGGGTAGACTCGCAAATCTACATTCCTGATAGGATACTCGAAGGTTACGGCATATCCGAAAAGGCAATTAACCTTGCTCACGAACAGGGAATCAAACTCATCGTTGCCATTGATTGCGGAATCACCGCTTACGATAAGGTTGAATATGCAAAAACGCTGGGCATAGATTTCATAATTTGTGACCATCACCGTCCTCCTGATCTTATACCGGATGCTTTTGCAGTATTAGACCCTCTTAGAAAAGATGACACATATCCCTATAAGTATCTTTGCGGCACCGGTGTAGCGTTTAAATTGGCTCAAGCAGTGTGCAAACTTATGAACGAAGAGGAGTTTGCGTTTACCCTGCTGGACTTTGTCGCCATTGCTACGGCTTCGGACATAGTACCCATTACCGATGAAAACAGGATAATGTTAAGTGAAGGACTGGATATGATTAATGAGAATCCCCGACCGTCAATCCGAACCATACTGGAAGCAAGCGGACTGGAGCCCGGTACGATAAATACCGGAAAAATAGTATTTACGCTAGCTCCTCGCATAAATGCAGTGGGAAGGCTTGGTGATGCCAAAAGAGCCGTGGAAATGCTAACCAGCCTGGATGATGAAGTTATAGGCAAATTGGCTGAAGAGCTGAATGAAGAAAATCTGAACCGACGTGAGATTGATAAGACCATAACAGAGCACGCAATAAGACAATGCGAAGAGCTTATTTTATTAGACGGTAATTATACGCTCATCCTGCATAATGATGACTGGCATCCAGGTGTAATTGGAATAGTGGCGGCAAGGATGGTGGAAAAATTCCATCTACCTTCAATTGTATTAACGACTGTAAACGGTGTAGCAAAAGGAAGCGCCAGAAGCATTTCGGGATTTAATATTTACGAAGCTCTTAAAAAATGTGAAGGGGAATTAATACAGTTCGGAGGGCACTATCATGCTGCCGGGTTAGAAATTCACATTGATAAGATCGACACATTTAAGAGCATGATGAATAAAATTGCATCAGAAGAGCTTTCACAGGACCAGCTAACCCCAGAGATGGAAATTGATGCGGAGATCACATTCGAGGATATCTCCAGTCAATTCGTAAAGATACTAACATTCTTCGAGCCATTCGGACCCGAGAATATGACACCGATATTTATGACAAGGAAAGTCCAGATCATAGGTGATGTCAGGTATGCCAAGAGCCATACCCATTTATTTAAAGTCAGGGACGAGACCGGAGTTTATTTTGATGCAGTGTTTTTCTCGTCTGAGAAGTTCCACGAGCAGCTCCAGCCGGGAGTTTACTGTGATATGTGTTACTCAGTTGATCATAACTACTGGAACGGGGCATATAAGACAAAGCTTAGAGTGCGTGACATGAAATTCGTGTATTAAAATTTTGCCTTTATTATTTTGTTATAACTTAGATTTTTGTAATAAAACTATTTCAGGAGAGTATAGTGTCAGGACATTCCAAATGGTCAACAATTAAGCGCAAAAAAGCCGCTATAGACGCCAAAAGAGGCAAAATCTTCACAAAGATCCTTAAAGAGATTACCGTTGCGGCAAAGGCAGGTGGCGGAGACCCGGATGCAAATCCAAGGCTGAGGCTTGCGATTACTACCGCAAAGTCCAATAACATGCCGATGGACAACATAAACCGCGCCATCAAAAAAGGAACGGGAGAGCTCGAAGGCGTTAACTATGAAGAAATGAATTATGAAGCTTACGGACCTCACGGCGTTGCTGTAATCATAGAATGCCTCACGGACAATAAGAATAGAACAGTGGCGGATCTCAGGCATATTATTTCAAAGAATGGCGGTAATATGGGTGAAAGCGGCTCGGTTGCCTGGATGTTCGAAAGAAAGGGAGTTTTTTCCATCAAAAAAAGTGTCATTGGAGAAGATGATCTGATGGAAATAGTGCTCGAAGCCGGTGCAGATGACCTAAAAAGTGAGGACGATGAGTATTATGAAGTGATATCCGCCGTCGAAAAATTCGACGAAGTAAGGAAGACACTTGAAGCTAAGAACATTGAGATAGATGAAGCATCATTACAATACCTTGCAAAAGATATGATCGAAAAAGACGGCAAGGAAGCTGAAGACGTAATAAAATTTGTCGAAGCGATCGAGGATAATGATGACGTACAGAATGTATTTTCAAATGCAGATCTGGAAGTAGAAGAACAGGCAGGTTAGTGATCATAATATAATAATATGCGCATAATAGGCATAGACCCCGGTACATTGATGACAGGGATCGGCATAATAGAATGCTTACCCGGTAATAAGGACATAACGCTCATACATTATGATTGCATAGTTCAGAAACCCGCGGAAAATCTCCCCAATAGATTAAAAAAGATTTACGACCTGTGCCTCGAATGCATCCGGGAATATAAGCCGGATGAATTTGCCATAGAAACTGCTTTTTACGGGAAAAACGTGCAATCTACGCTCAAGCTCGGGCAGGCACGAGGCGTGGCAATCATTGCGGCTGTTAATCATAACCTCGTTATTTCGGAATATTCACCGAGAGAAGTAAAAAAATCAGTAACGGGAAATGGTTCATCTTCCAAGGAGCACGTGAGAACGATAATTAAGAATATCCTGAACCTAAGCAGTGAGCCTGAGAATATTGATTCTTCCGATGCTCTTGCTATCGCAATTTGCCATTATTTTAATCTGTCAAGCGGCATTAATTCAAGAGGCAATGGAAAGAAAAAGTATGATTGGAAGAAATTCGTAGAGGAAAATCCCGAAAAAGTAATCCTGCCAAGATAATGATATCATCACTAAGAGGCAAAATAATTTCTATCAAAAACACCGAAATCCTGATGGATGTAAACGGTGTAGGGTACCAGGTTTTCATCACAAAAAGGCTATCCTCTGAATTGCCGGGCATCGATTCGGAATTTATCATTATAACCCACCTTGATGTAAAGGAAAGCTCTCTTATACTATATGGCTTTGCTGATGAAAAGGAACGTGAGCTTTTCAAAATGCTCATTACCGTAAACGGAATCGGACCTAAGCTCGCTCATACGGTACTAACTAATTCTACTTTCGAGGAGGTTATGGGTCTGATAACGGGAACCAACAGGGCGCTGAAGATACCCGGTCTCGGAGCAAAAAAGATCGACCTCATTGCAATGACACTTAAAGATAAGATCTTTAAAATTAGTTCAGGAATGGAATCTGAAAACATTACTTATTCAATCGACACAAAAGATAAAAACGTAAGCGAGGCAGTCGGAGCGCTGATCAGCCTCGGGTACTCAAAAAATGAAGCTGAGAGAATAATCGGCGAAGTCACAAAAGATGAAGACACTTCTTCCCTTTCTACGGAAGAGATAATCAGAAAATCATTGCAATACTCATCATAAATCATTCACTAATGGAAAAAGAATTACAGAAGATCTGGCGCGAAATACGAACGATTTTAAAAGCACATCCCTGGCACGGAGTTCACATCGGGGATAATTTTCCTGACATTGTGACAAGTTACATTGAGATCGTGCCGACAGATACCGTAAAGTATGAAATTGATAAACACAGCGGGATGCTGACCATCGATAGACCGCAGATGTATTCCAATATATGTCCCACACCCTATGGCTTTGTCCCTCAGACTTTCTGCGGAGAAAAGGTAGCCGGATACTGCAGAGAAAAAACAGGGCGGGATGATATTATCGGAGATGGTGACCCCCTCGACATTTGCGTGCTGACAGAAAAGTCCATAAACCAGGGTAATATACTCCTCAAAGCCATCCCAATTGGAGGATTGCGTATGATCGACAATAATGAGGCGGATGATAAGATAATTGCCGTTATGAAGGGAGATAGCGTTTACGGAAGCTGGAAGGATATTAAAGACTGTCCGGCACCTTTGATCGACAGGCTGCAGCATTATTTCCTCACATATAAGGAAGCACCGGGGAAACCTAAAAAAGAGGTTGAGATAACGGATATCTACGGCAGAGAGGAAGCTCTGGACATAATACGTAGAAGCTATGAGGATTACATAGACCTTTATGGAAATATTAATGAGCTTTTAAAAGCTGAGAAGTGATCAGGATCCGGAGACAATAAGCCCGATCTGTCTGCCGGCATAAACTGCAAATAAGCAAAGTACAATATTCAGCACCACGTTCAGCATTGCCTGGAAAATGTGCCCCGTATCGAATAACATCATTGTCTCGTGTGAAAAAGCTGACATCGTAGTAAAAGACCCTAAAAAACCAATTGCAGCCAGATCACGAAGATTGATCGTCAATTCCCTATCATAAGTAATCCCATACAATAACATCCCCAGGATAAAGCTTCCGAGTACATTCACTACCAGTGTACCCATTGGAAACGTAGCCATATAATTGTTGACGAATTTCTGTACCAGGAAGCGTGAGATTGCCCCCAGAAAGCCGCCAATTCCTATAAGTAAGATTTGCATTGAGGAAATTACCTAAAAACAGGGGTTTTTTGAATATAAAAAAAAACCGCCCCGATGGGGTCGGGACGGTATCCTTACAATTAAAACAAAGGGAAAAAATGTGTGTGAAAAGAACGATTTATTAAAATATACGCTCCTTTCCATACTAAGTTTCAATAATTCTCAGGAAAATTGTTCGATTTTTATTTCGCCATTATGCTCAATAACAACGCAGGATGATGGAATATCCGTCCAGCAGCCCGAATTGAAATATTGCACACCTTTATCTGTCTTTTCGTATATATGGTGTGTATGACCGCATATGACTACATCTGAGCCCTTATTTTTGCCATAGTCGATTGCTCCTGAAGCCACCTTTCCTGACAGCCTCAGCCACCGTTTACTCCTTCGTTTGACAAAACGGGAGATCCGCTGCTTGGTTTTTCCAAAGCGCTGGATACCAAGATAAATGGACGCGGCTATCTTACTGATCAGGACATTCTCATTTAAGAATCTATCCCATTGATGCCCGTGAATGGCAAGAATATTCTTACCTTCGTGCTCCCATTCAAATTCTTTATACGCGGGAATGCCGATAATCACGGAAATAATCTCGGACAGTCCTTCATCGTGATTCCCTTCTACCCAAACGATCTCTATATTTTTCTCAGGATTAGATATTTTACGGAGATATGACAGGAATTTCCAGTGTGTACCGCTGAGGCGTTGGAAATTAAGGTCATCAAATATATCACCAAGCAATATCAGTCTGTTGAATTTGAAGGTCTCCAGCATCTCTATGAGCTGTTTGGAGCGGGATACAGGGGATCCCAAATGTACATCCGAAATAATAATGGTATCTACGTCCCTGACCTTAAATTCCGTAGTATTTTCTATTTGTCCAGTTTCTATTACTTCTTTCATTAAATAATTTAAGAACTATAAGTTAAGAAATTGTAAAGTATATATAAACATACTCACATAGTATTAAACAAAAAGCCCCGTGAATTAATTTCACAGGGCTTGTAGAGTAGCTATATAAGGTTACTTAACCAACTTTTGAAAATTAAGCATTCCCGCTAAAGCGGGACTACTTGTAAAATCCCTAACGTTATTTTACAAGTAGCATCTTCTTTGTCTCTATGAAGTTCTCACCTTTGAGTGTGTAGAAATAGATACCTGAAGATAATATTGAAGCATTGAAATCATAAGCATACTCACCTACGCTCAGATTCTGATTTACCAGTGTGGCAACTTCCTGTCCAAGAGCATCATAAACCTTTAGAGTAATAAAGCCTTTAACCGGTACATTGAATGCGATCTTTGTGGACGGGTTGAAAGGATTAGGATAGTTCTGGCTCAGTGTAAATCTCTCAGGAACGTTTGAGGAGATCTGCTGGATACTGACAGTAGGCTCATAATTCTGCATATTGAAGTTTGACCATCCAAGTAACCAGTTCGATCCGCTATTATCAAAAGCACCTCTGTAAGTAGTCGTCATAAAGCCTGCAAGATATGGATCTGAGAAGCTTGCTCCGCTTAATACAGGTGAGCCTCCCATTGGATTCCACCAATTAACATTAGAGATAGGATCGGTACCTGATGCGCCATAAAATGCTAATGGATTCTCTAACTGGAATGCGTTAAGTGGGTTATTAACACTGCTTCCCCATGCCGGTGTCATTAACCAGGCAGTTGGGCTGAAAGCAGTTGCGCCGGCAGTATCACCTAATTCATCAATGAAAGAGTAAGCATTATTTCTCATTCTTATTGTATCACCAGTAGCAGCATTATATACACCGCTTCCGTCAAAGTAGAATAATTTTCCATAACCACCCATAACCGAGTTAAAAATACTAGGCTGGCTGTTTCTTCTTATGTGAAGACCTCTTGCAAATTGAGGATCTGTTGTAGAATTTGGACCTATGCAGGTCATATTTGAAAATACAGGCTTAGTTCTTGGTCCGTTAAAATTTGAAGGACTATTATTATTGTTGTCAATTTCAAAGAAGTGGGAATTACTAACGTCTGAGAAACCGTTAGAATCTCTTACTGCCAGTCCAAATTGGACATTACCTCTATATCCTGCATCACAATCGAAGTCATCATCGATTGTACCGATTGCAACAAGATATTTTGCATTTACATTTCCTCCGAACCATTCGAATGCATCATCACCACAGTAAGAAACCTGAATGTATTCTAATACTGTTCTGCTTCCAACTCCACCCATTGTTAAGCCGTTTATTTCATTACCGGATTGACCTGTCAGGTTAACGCCCGGATACTCAAGTCTGCAATATCGCATAACACCGGAACTATCATCATCTATTCTGGGCTGTCCACCATAATAAAAATCTGTTCCGGGAGGAAAACCTTCAATTTTTGCGGAATCGGCACCTGTTGCGGTATTGCTGCCAGATCTTCCTAGTATTACTATTCCACCCCAGTCGCCAGGAGCTCTGTTTCCCGGTGCTATTCGACTCGTAAAAACTATTGGTCTTTGTGCCGTTCCGTTAGCGTGTATTATTCCACCTCTTTGCACAATAATAGTACCGGTGGTTGTCTTATCACCTTTTAAAAGTGTACCCTCTGGAATAACAAGAGCACCGCCTGCCTGAACGACGTTAAAACCTTTTATGATGTAGATCGTATTTTGATCCAGGTTTACTGTTCCGGTTATATTTGCAGTATTCAGCGTAGTTGAATCTATGGGCTGGGAAAAACCTTTCATAACTCCCAACGCAAATACAAAAATTAAAACAAATAGTAATCTTTTCATTTTTTCCTTTTTGGTTAATGTGATTATTAATTTCTTAAATTATATGAATCAATATACCGAGAAGGTGTTATGGAACAATTAATGTAGTGTTATCAAAAGATAAACCCCCAAGTATGTGTTAATATTGGGGGTTAAAATAACTATTGCTTTACTTCTTTTATATCCTGTAAGAGAGGGAAAGAGAATAATCTGAGCCGGATTTTATGCTCCTGTACAATCTTTCAACACCTCCTACTTCTTGAAAATATTCTTTATCCTGACCCAGGAGATCCTTGATTGAGAATTTTACTTCAAAACTTTTAAAAAATCTCTGTGAAGCGCTGAAATCCAAAATATCATTTCCTTCTTCTTCAATGTTCCCAAATCCATTTCTTCCTACTTCAGTGATACTTCTACCCGATTTATTATATAAAAGGTTCACATTAGTGCCTGTTTCATAATTATCATAAAAGATTCCCATATTAATGGTGTATGGTGCTTGTCCCTGAAGGCGTCTTTCTTTGGATGTCTCGCCCGTCTGAACATTCTCAAGATTTACTTTAGAATTGATGAGGGAAAAATTTCCTGTCAAAGTAATATCTTTAAAATATTTTCCGATAAAGCTCAAACTCTTTCTCACCTCAAGTTCAGCTCCATAATTTATTGCTCCGTCGGTGGCATTCACAAATGTCCTAGCCGGATTATTCACACCGGGATCAAAAACTGCTTCGATGGGCTGCTCAAAGTTTTTATAAAACAAGCTAAATGAAACTATCTCACCTGCTTGTGGAAATAATTCGTACCTAAGGTCATAATTCTGAATTAGGCTTCTCTCCAGGTCCGGGTTACCGGAAACTATAACGTTATTGATAAAGTCATAATAGCCATAAGGTGAAATTTCTCTTAGCTCAGGCCTTGAAACCGTTTGAGAGAAAGAGCCTCTTATGTTTGTCTTTTCGTTCAGAGTATAAGTAACATTAACTGATGGTAGTATGTCATTATTCTTTAATCTTGCGGTTACAGGCTCGCTAACTCTGCCCAGGGTATTTATCCCCTGTTCGTTATATTCAAATCTTGCTCCCGTAACTATTCTGAATTTATCTATAGGTATGTCAAACATAAGATATGTAGCATAATAATCCTCAAATCCTCTATACCTGTCTTCCTCTCTGGTAAGCTCCGAATACTGAAATTTAGTAGTATCTATGTTTTGGAGCATAAATATTGAATCTATCCCCTGGTACGCAATACCGCTGGAGAAGTATGTATTACCATTAAAGGAAGGCGCAAAGTTTCTTGCTTGAAACGACCTGCTGAGAGTATTTGCCATACCGCCAAATTTTATTTTTGACGGCTGGTTATTTACTATTTCAAAAAATGGCATTTCGAAATCCAATCCGAGAGCTCTTTTAAAATCTTTTAGCTGCTGAAACAATCTGCCGCCGCCTTCAGAATTTGCGATTCCATTTCTTCCTACCCTTCCGTAAAACCTGTCTTCAGTTCCACCCTGTCTTTGATATGTCATCGTTTTAAGGTCGGGTTCATTTCTAAATGTCTCGGAATAAGCCGCGTCCCATTCTACATTCAGGCGATTTAAACCATGGAAATAATGTGCTCCGTTTAAAATCGTTGAAAATAGCTGTCTTTCCACAAAATATGTCTCGTACAGCCTGAAATCATTGTCACCGAATGGCTCAGATGAATTATCCCTTCTGCCTTCAAAGAAAGAAGTCTTGTCGTCTGAATCTATGGTGTATGTTGTTTTTAATCCAAACTTATTATTCTCTCCCACTCTATAATTCAGGTTTAGTATTCCGCCCTGTAAAACTTTGTACGTGGATTGAGTTCCGTTAAAACTGTAAAGTGAATCTCCATTAGTGTTGTATTGTCTGTTCTTTATTTCGCTGTTATCAAATCCATTCTTATATGAATAAGCAAATAAAAATCCTAATGGATTATCAAGGACATTTAGTCTATTCCCAATGGACAGCTGGAAACCGGCATTCATTGGAGCAGTTTCATTTATTTGCCCCCAATCATTCCTTAATTCCCTGCTAAATCCATTTATCTGCTGTTTGGAATATATTGAGTTAATTATCTGGCCATCTGGAAAATTCGAGGGTAACTCTCTGTCACCATTGTCAAGTCCCAGATTAAGAAATAAAAACTTCTTTTCGGAGGCATCATATGATTTAAAATTTTCACCTGTTGTAAAGTTATTGTATGAACCGGAAATACTGTAGTTCATTGTCAAAGCATCAGGAAAATCCTTTGTAACCACCTGAATTAAGCCACCTGAATAATTACCCGGCTGGTCAGGGGTATAGGATTTTGAAACTATCATACTTCCCAGAAGATTTGAGGGTAATAAGTCAAATGAAAAAGATTTTTTATCAGGCTCGGTACTTGGCACCATTACTCCGTTTAAAGTTGTCAGATTATACCTATCTGAGGTACCTCTGACATACACAAATTTATCATCAACTATATTTATGCTGCTTACTCTTTTCAGTACATCTGATGCCTGGCTGTCCGGAGCTCTTTTTATCTGCTGTTCACTGATACCGTCCTGGATCTTGCTTGAATTCTTTTGTTCGAGTAGCACCGACTGCTCATTAGCGGTTGATGTTGTAGCTTCGATTGTTATCTCATCGGTCGTTATGCCCTCGTCATCGGTATTCAAAGCAACATCCATACTGGTTATGTCACCTCTCTCTACCACAACTCCGCTGATCTGCTTTGTCGCGTATCCTACATAGGATACCTCCAGCATATATGTACCTGCCTTTATTCCTGAGATCTGGTAATTTCCATCAAGATCGGTTTCTACTCCAACATTAATTTCCGGTATCCTTACTATCGCACCGGGAAGCGGATCGGAAAAGTATCCATCTGTGACTTTGCCCGTGATGCCCTGAGAGTATGCAGTACCGCCCAGGAAAAGCATTACGATTATTAATAATAATTTCTTTGTAAATGATATCATTTTCGGTTTTTTACTTTATATATAAAGCCTAAAATACCGAGAAATGATTACCTTAAAATTACTTCTGTGTAACTAATGTTACGGAAATGTAATGGAATTGTAAAAATAATATTTGCTGTTAATACAATACTTTAAAAGTACTCTATATGGCAGTTGTAACCAAATCTTTAAGCAGGTAAAGATTATTTAATATAAAATTAAAAAGGCGGCTGAAATCAACCGCCTTTGCCAGTAAGTAAGGAAAAGCAGGTCCTTAACCAAATAATGACCTGAAAAAACTTTTATCCTTTTTCTTTGCCTTCTTAGGGTCGAAATTTTCAGATTCCGATAGTTCTTTTAAAAGCTGTTTTTCTTTAGCGGAGACTTTCGAAGGCATAAATACGTTTACATACACCAGCTGGTCACCCCTGCCGAATTCGTTCAGGTGCCTTATGCCGCGTTCTTTTAGCTTTATCACCGTCGCAGGCTGCGTACCTGCTTCTATCTTTACTTTATGTTCCCCTCCGAGGATGGGGATCAATACGCTGGTTCCCAGGACTGCATCCGCTATGCTGACATTTAGCTCATATATAATGTCATCCCCTCTCCTGTGAAAAAATTTATGCTTCTCCTCTTCAATGAATACCAGCAGGTCTCCTGCTCTACCACCACGCTGTCCGGCATTACCCTGTCCGCTGAGAGGGATGTAATTTCCCTCAGCTACGCCGGCAGGTATCTTGACCTTTATGGTTGATTCAGACCTCATTCTGCCTTCACCGGAACAGGTGGGACATTTTTCTTTAATTATCCTTCCTTCGCCTTCACATACATTGCAGGCGGATATATTCACGAACTGTCCGAGAATAGAACGGGTTACGTTCCTCACTTCACCGGTACCATTACAGTTAGCGCAGTTTTCGAATGAATCATTTTTCGCGCCGGAGCCTTCGCAGGTCTCACAGGACTTATACTTTTTGACTTTGAGTGTCTTCTCCACACCGTCAGCTATCTCTTCAAGTGTGAGCTTTACCGATATCCTGAGGTCGCTGCCACGGATTCCTTTTTCACGCTGTCTTCTCCCACCACCGCCGAATAGGTCATCGAATATACTTCCCCCCCCTCCGCCAAAAATATCGCTAAAATGAGAAAAAATATCATTCATATCCTGGAAGCCGTTATTGCCATTCATTCCACGATGACCATAGGTATCATATCTCTGCCTTTTCTCGGAATGCGAAAGTACCTCATAGGCTTCGGCAGCTTCTTTGAATTTATTCTCCGCTTCAATATCACCCGGATTTCTGTCGGGATGGTACTTCATAGCCAGCTTTCGATATGAAAGCTTTATTTCATCAACGGTTGCCTGTCTTTCTACGCCCAGTACTTCGTAATAATCTCTCTTTGACATATATTATGTAATTTCTCTCCTTTTATTCCTGTTTCTATTTCGGCTTCTATTCCGGTTCTTTGGACACGATAACTTTTTCGTGCTTTACTACTTTACCTTTTTGTTTAAAACCTTTTTCAATGATCTCTATTACTGTATTCGGCGGCACATCATCTCTCGGGATCTGCACCAGAGCCTCATTTACATCCACGTCGAACTCCTTACCCAATGAGTTTATCTCTTCAACACCTTCCGACTGTAATACAGTTTTAAACTTTTCGTGAATTGCCTGGATCCCTTTTTTCAAAGTTTCAATATCAGTTGTCTCGCCCTTGTTTATGGATTCTATGGAACGGGATAAGTCTTCGTAGATAGGGAAAATATCCTTAATCACTTTTTCTGAAGCATACTCCCTTATTTTCCAGACCTCAGCTTCCTTACGCTTTTTAAAATTTTCGTAGTCAGCTGCATTCCTCAGAAGCGTTTCTTTCAGTTTTTGTACTTCATTCTTTAATGATTCTACGTCTCCTGCCTTGCCTTCATTATCGGCTTCGTATATCTCTTCATCCGTATTCTCAAATCCAAGTTCATCCTTTTCTTCTCCAAGAGGAGTTACTTCTTCGTGATTATTTTCGTTGTTATTTTGCATTTTTCTCCTGCTAAAATTTTATTCTGCTTATTAATTCAGATGTATATTTTACTAATGAAACCATCTTACCATAATTCATACGCTTTGGTCCGATGATTCCAATATTACCCTCAATCTGGTCGATCTTGTAGGAAGTCCTGATGATGCTGTAATCTTTCAACTTCGACTCGGGATTTTCATCGCCTATCGATATGATGATCCCGTCGTTCCTGTTAGAGTCATTCCGGAATATCTGTACGACAAGCTGTTTGTCTTCAGCAAGATTTATGATATTCTTGAAGTTCTTAGGGTCATCAAATTCAGGCTGATTGATAATTTCACCTGTCCCGCCAATGTAAACAGTCCCGGAATCATTTCCACCGTATATCTCGTCTTTGGAGTTAATGAACACCTTAATGAGTTCCGGTTCGGTATATTTAAAATCATCGACTCTTTCATCGAAAGAATCCCTTATCTCTTTTAAAGTCAAACCCTGCAGCCTCTCATTCAAAAATGACGCGAGACTCTCGAGCTTCCCTGCGGATACCTCCGTCTCAAGCTCTATGAGGACCGTCCTGGCATACCCGGAGCTTATACTGATGACTACAAGTATCTTTGAGGACGACAGGCTTACTATCTCAAGCTTTTCAAATACAGCGTTATCAAGGAAAGGCTTTGTTATTATTGCAAGCTGATGTGATATTTTCCCAAGAATTTTAGATGTCTCTACGTAAATATCTTCTTTCTCCAGCAATTGATTCTTCTGTTCAAATATTTGTGATTCAAGAAGCTTTTTATCTTTCTCAGAAAGCTTTTGATCACTCATCAGGATATCCACATAATAGCGGTATGCTTTATCAGTCGGTATTCTACCCGCCGATGTGTGAGGAGTTTTTAATAGCTCCAGGTCCTCCAGATCGCTCATTACATTGCGGATGGTGGCTGACGATAAATTCAGGTCAGTCCCTTTGGAAATATTTCTTGAACCCACGGGAAGCGCGGATTTAATGAAATTCTCCACAATGTAAAGCAATACTTCCTTTTCCCTATTTGTCAGATCGTTATGCATCGAAATTATAACCTGCTTTTCCTGTAACTTTTAAGATAATCATTTTGAAAATCTAATAAAATCCATTAAACAGTGACTTTTAGCCCTTTCTGTCCCTTACTTTAACAAGATTTTCTATCGTTAAGTTTATGTTTTCATCGAAGAAATGCCCTGCCAGCTGCCTGGCGCGCTTTACCTCAGTTATGTCAATTTCCGAATATATCACCTCTTCGTCCAGGAATTTAGCCACATTCAGCACTTTTCCGAAGGGATCTACAATCTCACTTCCTCCCCAGAAATTAACACCATCCTCATACCCGACCCTATTGCAGAAAACGAGATATAAGCTGAGAAGACGAGAATATGTCTTATGGTGTTCTGCATTTAAATAATAATTTTTGAGCTTTACTATCTCATCTGAATTCTTTGCTATATTATCCATAAATTCATCGAATGAAGCATATTTCGTTCCGGCTGTTTTATAAACGTATTCAAGAATTCCTATCTCAAGTGACGTTGTATCTTTAATCAGTTCCTGAATGCCTGTACCAATCTTTGTTGGTGAAGCCGCTATCCCCACGATCACCTCTGCACCATCCAGAGCCATAGTCATGGGCAGTGATAAATGCCACAGGTCTTCACATATCAATAGTCCCAGTCTTCCGTGTTTTGTATCGATAGCCTTACAGGTATGACCGGGGGTAAAATACCTGAGCTCTTCAAAGATTCCGTATGTAGGAGGATATATCTTTCGATGTGTATGTTTAACCTCGCCGTCTTCTATGTACGCGGCTGAATTATAAACAGCGAAATTATCTCCTTCTTCAACAAATCCGCATACAATTGAAATCTCTTTACTTTTCTCTTTGAGTTTTTCGAGCTTACCGGATGTATACGGGTTTAAGCATATTTCATAGTTGATATCTTTGAGCGAATACCCTGTAAGAGATAACTCGGGAAAAACTATCAGGTCTGCATTCTCTTTTATTGCTCGGTCGCAATATTCGATATGCTTATCAATGTTCTTATCAAGATTGCCGAGAAATGAAGTGATCTGAGCGACAGCAACTTTCATTAATTATGATTTTGATTTTGCAAATAATACTCTGAAAAAACTCGTGAACTTTAAACTTAAATAAAATAATGGGTATAAAATTACATTATAATGATGTTTGCTGAAATACTTCAGGCAGTCATCAGTCCAGACCCTGATCATTCTCGCGCGGTCTTTATAGATACTCTTTCCTTTTGAGTGAACTATCTTAGCTTCAGGATAAAAAACGATCTTATTTCCGCTGTCGAGTAACTTCTTGCACAGGTCCACATCATTAAAAAACATACTATACCGTACATCCATTTTTCCGACCTTATCCAGTAGATCTTTCCTTACCATCAATGCAGCTGCCATCGGCTGTTCTACTTCCTGTTCGGTATTGTGTTCGAAGTACCGCATCTTCCAGCGTGAAAACACCCTGCTTTTGGGGAAAATAGCCGATAATAACGACATTTCACAGAACATATCCCAATATCCCGGCAATGTCCTGACAGAATGCTGTATGCTGAGGTCTTCATTCAATAGCTGCGGAGCAATTGCTCCTGCCCCGGGATTTTTATCCAGGTATGAGGTAAGTGCCTGTATTGCATTCCCCGCGATCATTGTATCGGGATTTAATAAAAGAACGTACTTTCCGGATGATGCCTCTATTCCCTGGTTACAGGCAAATGTATAACCTATATTATCATTATTCAGTATGACCTTTATCTTCGACCCATAACCCGAAAGGATTTCCTTCGTCCTGTCAGCTGAGGCATTATCGACTATAATTATCTCAGGTGCAGGATCATTTTCAAGGAATATGGAGTTCAGACAATTCCCAATCTCGTCATCACTGTTCCACGTTACAATTACTATTGATGAGTCTGTGGCCAAGGTCTTTCAGTTCATTGAATTTGTACAATTGGTCCAACGCGGGATACAAAATTCTCCAGATCAATGTACTGCTCTTCAGGCAGATTGTTTTTAAGAAAACTCTTTTCGTTATTCCAAAACGAAATCAGCGAGGAGTTATTCTCTTCTGACATATAATTCACGAACATCTCCACAACGGGAGCATAAAGAGGATAATCCGAAGGTTTTATCTTTTCACCTTTCTGTGTTCTGCTCTTCTGATCGTCATATTTGATTCTGGCAGAGTTTATCTTTTCGTCGTAATACTTTTTAAACTCGGCGTTTTTTCGTTTCATTTCTCCTGCATCCATACCATAAATATCTTTTGTATAATATATGACATCCTGCCCGGGCATCGTACCCCAATAGGAATCGGTCACAACTATTTCTTTATTACCATCCGAATTCAGATCTTTAACCTCGGGATTTCCGAATTCGATGTACTTTATCATCTTAAGGTCGTTACCCTGCTTCAGATCATAGACGAACATACCCTTCGAGGCGTAAACGTCATTACCCCCGGTGTTTGTTCGCACCAGCAGCTGGTATGTAAAATTCCTTTGCAGGTCTTCATATAAGAGCTCTTCACCATAATCCACTGTATCGGAAGCGATCTTTACAAAGTTCTTTCCGGTGGAGTCCATCGCGAATACCTGCATCAGGTCAAAATTGTAATAATCCATATATTGGTCACCCGGCTGATCTTTTACTACACTCAGAACTATAACTTCGTCATAACCGTCATTATTCAGATCCTTATTCTCGATGGAATATATCTTTCTCGGTTTTTCATATTCCACTTTAAATTCCAATCCGCCCGCGCTGATGCCTCCGGAATTCTTCCCGGTAGTATCGGCAGTGTTTTCTCCGAGAGTATCTGTCTCCTTGGTACAGGAATACAAAAATCCTGTCAAAATTATTAAAAATACGATCCTAAGTTTTTTCATCATTTTAAAGCTCATTTATTCCAGCTCCTTTATTGCATCTGCAATCGATTTGTTTATTGAGGGATCAGTAGTGCGTGAGTCCAGATCTCTGAGATACGGGATGAGAGTAACATCTCCCGACCTTCCCAGCAGCTTTATCATTGCCTGCTGTGTCTCTCTAAAATTATAATCTACATATTTCTTTGCAAGTTCCTTTACTTCAGTGTCTTTCGCGTAATCCAGCAAAGCCGTTAGCGCTTTTGTTCTCGTTCTGCTTTCTATGTCTTTACCGAAAGCCACACTGATAAGCGCGTCCTTGATTCTCTCGTCCGGTGAACCATTATCCGCGCTGTCGAGAACTTCAACCACCGTCTGCGTTATAATGGATCTATGCGATGATCTGAATAAATACGGCATCACAGCATCATAGATATCTTCTTTAGGTAGAGCTGCCTCAAGGGCTTTTAGAC
The DNA here is from genome assembly GCA_023429265.1 of Bacteroidota bacterium. Taxonomy (GTDB): domain Bacteria; phylum Bacteroidota; class Ignavibacteria; order Tepidaquicellales; family Tepidaquicellaceae; genus JAEYVS01. Next base: position 19,984 of record JAEYVS010000134.1, read on the forward strand.
CATCGGAGATAATGTATTCATTTTTAGTTGAAGCGATTTTAGATTTAATAAAATCAACATCCTTTTTATCAATAGATTTCCCAAGAGCTGTTAGCATTGCTCGTTTTACCTTGGAATTGGGTTCGGATTCGTAATTAGATTTTACAAACGTATATATTTTTGTTCTAACTTCTGAATCGCCAAACTTTATATATGAATTATCGACTAAAAATGAATAAAAATCTATTGCCTCTTTTCTCACCCCCCAAAATGAATCAGAGTAATAAGATGAAAACTTCTTAAAATCTTCTAAAGCATTTTCAGGTTCGATTCCAAGTATATGATTCGATCCTTGAAAATTAATACGTTCACCATTTGGTCCTTTGACCTTCTCTTTCCATCCTATAAAATCTTCTTTCCCTTGCCGGATCGCCATTATCCTATCTATCGCATTCTCACTATTCTCAAACTGCAACATACTTTGTTCGAGAGTCTTCGCCTTATACTCCGTCTTATCCATTATCTTATTCCCGTAATCGAACTGCACGAACTCCGGCTCCACCGGAAAATCTATCGTCCACGTAATATTGCTTCCCGATATCATTATCGGCATTATCGTATCATATCCCTGTCCGTATATCCTTACATCAACCGGCACTTTAAATGACGGTGTTAATGTGTCCTGCGCCTGTACCTGCTTCACATTGAGCTTAAGCTGTTTGGTATTCTCGTCATACGTGTGACTCACCTCGAATTCCGGGTAACCGGCTTTTTTAATCCATTGATAGAACATCCAGTCGAGGCTTGTCGGCTTTGGACCGGGTGTAGGGTCTGACCTATAATTATAGACTTTATCCACTATATCGCTCAGATCATCTGTAACTACATTCTTATACTCATATTCTTCGAGGAATGTTTTCAGCGAAAGGAAGAATATGGAATCTCCCAGCACGTGCCGCATTGAGTTCAGCACCACCGAGCCCTTGTCATATACATTTTCCGTCACACTGCCGTATCCCGCCCATATCGGGAGGCGCTTCTTCGTTGTATCATATTTCATCGCGTCATCGCTGTTCCTCAGAATGGCGTAATCGTGCTCATCTTTCCCTTTATGATATTCATACCATAATACCGTGGAGTAGGTAGCAAAGCTCTCATTAAGCCATATCTCAGACCAGTTACTGCAGGTAATCAGATCACCCCACCACTGGTGACCGAGTTCATGGGAAATAAGCCCGTCCGCTCCATAGTCATTTTCTATCTCCGGATCGTAGTAAACTCTCTCATTCAATACAGTAGCGGTAGTATTCTCCATACCGCCGTATATAAAATCCTTCACAATAACCTGCTTGTAATTTGCCCAGGGGTACCTGTACCCGAACCTGTCATTAAAGAATCTCATCATCTCAGCTGTATTTCTCACCGCGTATTCACCCATTTCGAGCTTGTCCTTATCTACATAAGACAGAACCTCGATACCGTCCGCTTCGTCCCGTATGATTTCCCATTCTCCTACACCCAGCATTATCAGGTATGTCGGATGAGGCTTATTCTGAACCCAGTGCCAGGTAGTTCCCCCCAATATCCCTGCCGAAGCGTAGGAAGATTCCAGGTAGCCATTTGAGAGAGTGACGAATTTATCATCTACGGTCACGTACATTTCTGTTGTTGTTTTATCATTAGGATAATCATATATGGGCAGCCAGTATTTATTATCCTCGCTCTGTCCCTGTGTCCATATCTGGTAACCCATAGATGGGTTCAGTTCTGTCGGGTATCTGAAATACAATCCTCTTTGTGGTTTACAGGTGTATTTTACAGTATATCCAAATGTATCAGTAGAATTCACCGGCTGAGGGGTATAAATGGTGATCTTCTTCCCGTCATATTCATATCGCAGAGGAATTTCCAGAACCGATATGTTCTCTATGTCGAAAGCAACCGCATCCACTTCAAATGATGTCATTCCATCGATCAAAGGGAC
>JAEYVS010000152.1 GCA_023429265.1 Bacteroidota bacterium
ATGCAAAACCTTTTACATCCAGCATCTTGAAAAATGAGAAAACAATAAAGAATCCTCCCATGAATTTGCTCATCATGTCATTCCAATTCCACTCTCCGGCAATAACCTGACTGAGCAAAACAAACCCCAGCAGATATGCTAATATTATTATCAAAGGCTTATAAGTTACAGCGCCGCTGTCTTGCGGAATAGAAGAAGCAGAGGAATTAGACATCATATGATGCCCCACACCGTTTACCTCTTTTATAATGTAATTTCCCGCGCCTTTCAATACTTCATTGAGCTTATCGGTGCTAATATGACCTTTCCTCATTATAATGTCAGTCTTTGGCGGATCCAGGGTAATCGATTTTACCTCTACACCATCTACTGACTTAAGAGCATTTTCTACTTTTGCTAAACAGGATGAGCATGTCATCCCTTCGATTCGATATGTATGTTCCATTATAGTTAGTTTTTCTTTCTATACAAAATTAACTATAATGAAGTCCGAAACTGTTACATTATTCCGGAAATGTGTTGCAGAATTATTTGGTAAGCTTATCCAGCGGTTTGCGGTTTTTTACCGACAATGATTTGAATTCCGAAGGGGTGAGACCGGTTACGGCCTTAAACTGGCTGGAGAGGTGAGCGGTACTGCTGTAGTCTAATTCGAATGCTATCTCGCTTAATGAGAGATCATCATACACCATTAATTCCTTTACCTTTTCTATCTTTTGAAGTATGATATATTTCTCGATCGTAACACCTTCCATAGAAGAAAAGATATTACTGAGATAGTTGTAATCCAGCTTTAGATTCCTTGCAAGGTAGTCGGAGAATTTTTCATCCTCTTTCCTGCCCTTATTATAATGCACCGAATCAATTACTAAATTTTTTATTCCTTCTATTAGCTGCTCATTTTTTCTGTCGAGGAGCTCAAATCCTTCCCTTCCTAACACCTCTTTTATATGTATAATCTCATCTTTATCGGGCTCTCGTTCTACCTCTGCACTGCCGAGCTTCACATCGAGCACTATAAACCCAAGCTTCTCCAGTTCCTCCCTCACAACACGCATACATCGCATGCAAACCATATTTTTTATTCTGAGAATCATTTATTTATCTGTGTCATCACAGGGGTTTTGTCTCTTTAATGCCACACTTATTTTTATCGATTTCTGAATAAATTTTGTTTTTATAAAATCCCGTATTTGGTATAACTTTTGAGCAATAGAAAGTAAAAAATAAAACTATACATTATGGAAAATAAAAACTACAATAAATTATACCTCATGACGGGTATTCATTTTGTAATAATGTTCATCATAATGTACGCTATGGTGGATATCTGGGATCACGTATATTTTAATCTCAACAAGGTTTACATGGCAACACTTATGACGGCGCCGATGATAATCATGGAGATTATTATGATGAAAAGCATGTACAAAAAGAGCAAACGGAACATCGCCATCTTAACGGCTGCTGCAGTAATAATCCTTGCAGCTTTCATTTCGGTTAGAACACAGACCGCGATCCAGGATAAAGAGTTTCTGCGGTCAATGATACCTCATCATTCCAGCGCGATCCTGATGTGTGAGGAAGCCGGTATAACCGACCCCGAAATTAAAACCCTATGTGACAGCATAAAAGCCGCACAAATTAGAGAGATCGAGCAAATGCAGTCTATTTTAGAAAGACTCGATTAAAAACAAAAATATAGCTTGACTGACACCCCGGATCTGCATTAATTTTGTTATATATGATAAAAAGAGTAAATACGGTTATTGGTCAGCTGCGGGGAATTATTCGGATGATTGAGAATAATGAAGATTCCAAGAAAATTCTCAATCAGTTTAATACAGCAGAAAATGCTTTAGCTGCCTCTAAAGATTATCTGATAAATGATGTTATGCGAAAAAATTTAGCTATCAAATTATCAATGGCATTAGATTCTTGTCCAGGGAATTGCGGACAGGAAAAGATTATTGAAAAAATGAAAAATGATTTTCCCGCTCTAAACGAAAAAGAAATTCTTGAGTCTATAAAAAAAATCGAAAAGTCTCTCAATATTATGAATAATTCATAAATATCAAAGAACATTACTCTAATGGAAAAAAGAAACATAGAACTCTTTATCGCAGGATGTCCGGCTTGCGAACCGGCCGTTGAATTAGTTAAATCACTAATTTGTAATTCCTGCAATTTGCAAATTTACAATGTGGCTTTAGCCGATGATATTATTAATAACAAAATTAAGAACTATAATATCAATGTTATCCCTTCTGTTGCAGTCAACGGTAAACTCTTACAATGCTGTACAGGTAATGGCCTTAATAAAGAGGAACTAATTAAAGTTGGCATTGGAAAAGCATAATAAACAGCCGGAAATAATTTCCCGGCTGCTCTTATTTAATAAATCAATCTATCAAAAATCGGAACCCTGCATATACTGACCGTCCCATTGTCGGACCCCAGATAAATGAAGTATCGAAGTACGGTCCGAACGGATCATTATTTGCTATTATCGGATCTTCCTGCTTAAAGTCTAATATATTTTCTATGCCGCCATATATTTCAAACAGCTCCCATCTTTTCGTAAGCTGCAGATTCAGCATTGTGTATGGATCTGATGTTGTTGGACGCTGATACTCCACAGGATTAGACTCTGTAGAGGGGAGTCTCTTCGATCCCGTCCACTCTGCTATAAGGTCTGCGTTCCATGACCCATCGTCCGGTGAATATGAAACACTTCCAAGAACATTGTGTTTCGCGACAAAAGGATACTCCCTTTCAATTCCATTCTGCGTATATCGCACATCGCTGTATTTATAGGAGAGCTTTACGTCGAAGTTTTTAAATATATTCACCCCCGTCTCAGCCTGTAATATATTTGAATGTGAATCTCCGTTGAGGTTCTCAAAGGTCACCTTTGAGGGATCCGAGTCATAATCCGGGATTATCTGGTTAATAAAATTCGTCCTGTAAAAATCCACGATGAAATTTCCCGACACATCACCTGCCTCAAAATATTGAACCAGGTTGACACCAAAGTTCAATGCTTTCTCAGGCTCTAGCTGCTCGGATATTATCACATCTCTGGACGTAGCCAGTATCCCTGAGTATTCAGAGAATAGATTGATCGTCCTGAATCCTGTTCCTACAGATCCCCTTAGAGTAGTGCTTGGAGATATTTCATATTTTACCAGCGCACGAGGAGTCACAAAGAAACCGTGACTATTATGATGATCCAGCCTTACTCCGGTCAGAAGCTCCACTTTATCATCAAATAAATGTGAAGTGTTTTCAACAAAAACCCCCGGTACGGACTCTTTCTTGCCGTATGATCCGTCATATGTTTTACTCGTAGGCTGCATGAATTTCACCTCTTCATTTATATCCTCGTACTTGTAACTGCTTCCTAAACGTAATTCATTGTGCTCGCCCATTACTGTCTCAATATATGCGCTTGTATAGAAATTCGTCTGCTTGCCTCTGTAGTCTGTATATCCGTAGTAAGAATTTTCATCATAACGTGCTCCGGTAAGGACTCCCTTTATCTTAGTTTTATCACCCAGCTGGACAGTACCTCGCCCGTAAAAATCACCCTGCTCGAGATCCGCCGTCTGACCGTAAACTGAATTCCCGCCCAGGTCACTTTCCCGGTTGAATCCTGTCTGGCCCCCCGTCCGCTCCTCGTTCAGATACTTCCACGAAAGATCGAAGCCGTCTGTCTCACTGCCTGTGTATTTCCACTTATTATAAATAAAATACCGTGTTGTAAGTGGATTATCAAGGAATCCGTCTCCATTTTCATCTACACGGTTCGATTTCTGGACAGTGTGCCCTGAGATCAACGTATTCCATTTACCGAATTCTTCTCCATAATTAAGATTAAATTGCTTCTCCAGAACGTCATTCACAAACCCGTTTACATAGAGTTTCTCGGACGTCTCCTTATCCTTCAGCATCACGTTAATTATTCCGCTAATGGATTCGTAGCCTTGAAGCACGGAATTCGATCCCTTCGATATCATAATGGAATTTATTAAGGTGCCGGGTAGATTTGTTACACCATATTTCTTCGTAAGTCCGCTCATCATAGGTACATTATCTATCAATACCTGAGTATAAGAACCGTTAACGCCGAGTAGTTTCAATTCTTTCGTCTTCGTTATTACATCCGTTTCTTTTATCTCGACAGATGAATTGGTCCCGAAACATCCAGAAAGATCACATGAGGATGCCTTCTCAAATTCGGCACTGTTCATTTTTGTTGTGAGACCTACATCACCAAGCACTGTGCTTGTTTTCTCTTTACCCTCAACTGTTATCTCATCCGTATAGTATGGTATCAGAGTTACAAACACATATTTCTTGTCTTTTGCCGATACGGTATCCCAGTTATATCCTGTAAAAGAAACCACCAGCCTCTCATCTTCTATCCCTTCTCGTGATAATTCAAATCCCCCATCCGTAGCTGTCTCTGTTCCTATCGTCGTCCCTATCCATTTGACAATGGCTCCCTGAACGGGAGCCCTGTCGTTATTTTCCTGTACGCGTACTTTTCCTTTTATCACATCCTGTGAATAAGCGGTTACGCATAATCCAACAAATAATATTAATGCTAATAAGTTTTTCATAATAACTCCTCCTGATTAATTTTTAAAAACCGAACTCCGCATTAAGATCAGTTTATTCTTTGGAGGAATTACCGTTTTTATATTTATCAGGATTGCTTAGAAATTCCTTGTCACATCCCGGGCAGCAGAAGTAATACTTCGTGCCTTCATACATTACGCTCATGTCCTTTGATGCAGCACCGCCTTCTACCGGGCAGTTAATGCCTTCTTTTATATAATCCATCGGCTCTTCCTTGAATTCCGCTACACATCCCGGACAGCAAAATTTATACTCTTTGCCAAGGTAATTTACGGTTTTAGGATTTTCGCCTAGAGGCTCTCCGCTCACCGGGCATGTATCATCATTAATATCATTAACATCACCTGATACTTCACTCACGCCCGAGCTGTGCTTCATCGGCTCTTTCTTAAATTCACTCATTCCCATTTCACAAGTACTCGAACAGCTCTCATCACAGCTTCCGGCACCCTGGCATCCGTCACATACGCATTCACTCACGGATTTAGTCGTTGCCTCTGAAGTGTTATATGATACCATTGTATAAAAACCAAATATTGCTGCTGCAGCTACCACTGCAAATAAAATCTTTTTCATTATTATTTTTTTTTAAATTTTAACTAGTTTTGTTTCATCATGTCTCCCCTTTGAACAAAGGGGAGAAGTTTTGGTTCGCGAAGAATGAGCGAATACCAAAACAGAGGGGTTGTAAAAACTCCTCTTAAGAATAATACATGCTTATTAAAATCTAAATCCTGAGTACGGAATTGAATGTCAGTACACTTCGCCCGTCGGAAATTATCTTTCCCGCCGGTGAAATGCCCTGTAATGCTGGAATATTATTTGGTGTGGGAAGCTCGAATAATAAACTTCCTTCGTGTGATGTATTTACGGTTGTATTTGCTGATACAGCAAGTACATAATTCTTTTCAGTGCCATTAGCTTCTTTTATTTCGCAGCAGTATCCATGCGCTTGGGAAAATGCAGGCTCGCCTTCCGGTATCTCACAGCAACTTACTTCCGTGACCCGGGATTCTTCGGCTTTACAGCAGCAGTTTTCCGTTTCCTCCATCTCTGCCTTTTTCATCTTACAGAATACCGATGTATATGCGACGGACACTGATGAAAGCGCAAAAACCGTTATCATGGTTATGCTGAAAACTCTGAATGCCTGTTTGTATTTTCGCAGTAAAAATGACATATATAAAATTACTACATTATATTTGGGATTGCAATGACTTCCGTCATAATATGCAAAACCACACTATTATAGTATACGTTCCGCGCAAAGTAAAATAATTTAAATAAAGCAAAAAAGCCGCATTTTTTGGCAAGTACTAACAAAAACCCGCTGGAGGCAAACTTTTTGGAATTGAATTAAATATAACTATTCCCAATATTGTACGTCTTTACCAAAAGTAGTGGGGGCAGGTAGCTCAGTTGGTAGAGCAACGGCCTGAAAAGCCGTGTGTCGCCGGTTCGATTCCGGCCCTGCCCACAAAAAAAGCTGCAGAAATGCAGCTTTTTTTTAACCAATCCTTATTAGCAAGAGGTCTATCCTGATATAAGAACCTCCATTTGTCAATCTTCCTAATCCGTATTTGTACGAATTAGAAATAATTCGCAAAAATTAGTGCTAATTAGTGGCTAACTTACTTCATCAATACCATCTTCCTCACAGCCGTAAACCCATCCACCTCCAACCTGTAAAAATACACTCCGCTCGTTAGATTTTCCCCGTTAAACTCATACTCATATTTACCGGCATTAATATTACCTTCATCATACTCACCCACTACCTTCCCCGAAATATCATATATTACGATCCTCACATCAGAATTCTTTGGCACCTCAAATCCTATCTTTGTCGTCGGGTTAAACGGATTCGGATAATTTTGATTAAGCGAAAATTTCTCAGGCACCTCATTACTAATATTCGTCAGCCCCACTGTAATACAATCCATATGGTAAATGTTACCGGCAATACCAACTGCCCATGCAGTCACCCACCAGATAAGACTATCAGGAATATCCATATGTCTGATACCTTGCGGGGCAGTAAAAATATCTCCCCAGCTATCTCCATTATTAGTACTGCGGTAAATGTTATTTCCTCTTACATACCAAAAATTATCTGCACGGCTTTCAATAGCATCAATATTTCCTGCTCCCGGAACTAAATAAGGTTGAAATGTGACTCCTCCATCACTCGTCTTACTCATACCAGTCCCGGCAGCAAAACCTATTCCGTTAGAATTTATCTTTAATGAAAATATGTATATTCCCCCGCCAGGAGTGGGGTTTTCTGTAAAGCTGATACCGCTGTTTGTTGATCGGAAGATACTGGTAAGACTTGTACCCCAGTAAATATTTGGCATATCAACTTGAAGACTGTTATGTGTTCCCTGGTGAATTATATCAGCAGCCGGTTGATTTGGTGATGGCTGCCAGGTATTGCCTCCGTCTGTCGTGATTAATAAATTCCAGAAATTATTTATTGGGCTTCCTAATGCAATACCGTTCATTGGATTTATCATACGGATACCTTTAATTAACCCTGTAGTATTTGAATATACTACCGCCCAGGTATCTCCACGGTTGCTTGTCTTATATATTGTTGTACTGTTTGATGTTTCTGTTGTTACCCAGGCATTGTTTTCATCTATAGCCTCCATATTTCTTATATCACCTATTATGATACCCGGGTTGGGATTTGCATTTATCCACGTAGACCCGCCATTTGTAGTTAATCTAACCGTTCCATTTGCTCCGGCCGCCCAGCATACTTTATCGCTGACTGCTTTGCATGTATATAATAGATTTGTTGTCCCTGAGTTCTGTTGTACCCAATGACAAAGAACATTCTGAGCTTCTGTAATATTAGAGTTCAGTAGCACAAGTAATAATAGTGAAGTAGTTAGTATTTTTCTCATCCCGGTAATTTTTTTGTTATCGGAAAACTACTATATAATATCCCATAT
>JAEYVS010000183.1 GCA_023429265.1 Bacteroidota bacterium
CCCAGCAGCTTCATCGATGCCAGCAGGTTATCCACCGCGTCGTCCACAAACCTCGTCCTGTCCGTATCCTCTATACGCAGTATGAACTTACCGCCCGTATGCCTCGCGAATAAATAATTGAATAAAGCCGTCCTCAGCGATCCCAGGTGAATATACCCGGTCGGTGACGGCGCGAATCTTACCCTTACATTACTGTTTTCACTCATTAAATTCTTCTATTAATTTTAAATTTTACTTATTAACCACAATCACAAATTCACCCTTCAGTTTAAAAGTATTGTTCTTAATTATATCCTTCACTCTTCCCCTTGTCGTATCCTCGAATTTCTTCGTCAGCTCCCTCGATATTGATACCTCCTTGTTTCCCAATACCTTAAGTACATCCTCCAGTGTCCTCATTATCTTATACTTCGATTCGAATATCACGATTGGCATTTTCACATCCTTCAATTCTTCTAATATCCCCTGCCTCCCCTTCTTCTGCGGCAGAAATCCCTGGAAATAAAACCTCCCGAAATCAAACCCGGAAACAACGAGCGAATGTATCAGCGAGCTCGCTCCCGGGATGCTCTTTACCGCAATACCCTCTTCCACGCACCTGCTTACTAACATACCCCCTGGATCCGATATGCAAGGCGTCCCCGCGTCGCTCACCAGGGCAATACTGCCGCCTTCCTTAAGCTTACCGATCAAATCATCGAGCTTCTTGCTCTCTACCTGCGCGAAATAGCTGATCTGCTTTGCATTGATACCATATTCCTTCAGCATCACACCTGTCACCCTCGTATCCTCTGAGGCTATATAATCCACATTTTTCAATACATATAGCGCGCGAAACGATATATCATCTAAATTCCCTATCGGAGTCGCGACAATATACAAACACCCCTTCTCTACACTTAGATCCGGGAATTTTTCATCAATAAATTTGTATGCCTCATTTCTTTCCATCATTCAATTCGTAATTCTTAATTCATAATTCTATAATCCGCGTTAGCGTTTTCTTATCATCGTTTCAGGTCTCAATATCTCTTTAAGTTCTTCTTCGGACATAAGACCTTTCTCCAAAACCAGATTATATACGCTGTCATTTGTCCTCAAAGCCTCCTTCGCTATGGATGATGCTGCTTCATAGCCCAGCACGGGTACCAGTACAGTGCATAACCCTATGCTATTCTCCACGTAACCCAGGCACACTTCCCTGTTCGCCGTAATTCCCTTTATACACTTCTCGGTCAAAGTATCCGTACCATTTCTTAGTATATTCAATGTATCGAATAGCCTGAATGCAATCACCGGCTCCATCACATTGAGCTCTAACTGCCCTGCCTCGCACGCCATCGTAATTGTCAGGTCATTGCCTATCACCTGGAATGCCACCTGGTTGACCACTTCGGGTATTACCGGGTTTACCTTGCCGGGCATGATCGAACTCCCAGGCTGCATAGGTGGAAGATTAATCTCATTCAGCCCCGCCCTCGGTCCCGAAGACAATAGTCTTAGATCGTTGCATATTTTGGATATCTTAACAGCATACCTTTTCAGCACACCGCTGATATGAATGAATACTCCCGTGTCCTGCGTAGCTTCCACCAGGTTAGCAGATGCCACCAGAGGCAGTTTTGTCTCCTGCCTAAGTATTTCCGAAACAACATCCGTATAACCCTCGGGTGTATTTATCTGTGTCCCGATTGCCGTCGCGCCCATATTTATCTCGCTGATGAGTCTCATCACGTATGTTATTCTCTCCAGGTCCTCACCCACCATCACAGCGTATGCCCCGAATTCCTGCCCGAGCGTCATAGGCACCGCATCCTGAAGCTGAGTCCTTCCCATCTTCAGCACATCGTCAAATTGCCTCTCTTTTTCCTCTAGAGCCTCCTTAAACCTCTTTATGGACTCAAGCAGCTCCTCAGTCATGAAATAGGTCGCTATCTTGATGGATGTCGGATAAACATCATTCGTGGACTGTGAGAGATTTATGTGGTTATTAGGGTGTATGTAATCATAATCACCTTTTTCACGACCGGCATACTCCAGAGCCAGGTTAGCTATCACCTCGTTAGCGTTCATATTTGTCGAGGTTCCGGCGCCGCCCTGCATCATATCCACAATGAATTGATCATTATATTTCCCTGCTATCACGTCGTCACAGGCTTTTTCGATGACATCACGTCTGTCATCATCCAGAGCTCCCAGCATGTTATTAGCGATTGCAGCCGATTTCTTCACATGAGCCAGGGCTCTGATGAAATGTGGAAATTCATTCAGCGTCCTGCCGGTTATCCTAAAATTCTCTCTCGCCCTCACACTCTGCACTCCGTAATACGCATCAGAGGGTATTTCTGCCTCACCGAGAAAATCGCTTTCTATCCTGTTATTGATATCCACTTAGTTTAAATTGTGTTAAATTTGTTAATTAAATTAGATGTGAAATATAATTATATTAAATCAATTTAGAATTACAGTAATCTTTCCCAATTATGCTGGTTATAGGTAAAAATCCCGTCTATGAGATACTTGTCACGACTCCCAAAGAGCTGAATAAAATAGTTCTGCTCAAAACCATTAAACCCGAACCCAAGCTTAAAAAGATGGTTAAGCTGGCTGAGGAAAACGGCATTAATGTTATAATGCTTAACCGTTATGACTTCGAGAAATTTTTCAATAGGAACAATAAAAAGGAAGGAATTTCCCAGGGTGTTCTTGGTTTTATAAAGGATTTTGAATACGTCCCCATCAAGGAAATGATTGACGGCATAAAAGAAAAAGGTATAGTAAATCCCGTGGTTGTTTTACTCGATGAGATAACCGATCCGCACAATATGGGAGCAATTATCCGTTCGGCGGTATGCCTTGGAGCGGACGGTGTCATAATCCCCCGCCATAATTCAGCTGAAGTCAATCATACCGTATTTAAATCGTCTTCAGGCGCAATAAGCCACATACCTATTGCAAGGGAAACCAACCTCGCGCATAGCATCGAATACCTCAAAAAGAACGGGTATTGGGTCATAGGCACTGAGATGAAAACAGATAAAACCATCTTTAATACAGATCTGAAAATGCCTCTCGGGCTTGTCATTGGTAATGAAGGCACGGGAATGCGTGATATAATCCGAAAGAACTGTGACATCCTCATCCGCATACCTATGGCTGGAAAGCTTGACTCATTAAATGCTTCCGTTTCTGCGGCTGTAGTACTTTACGAGATCTTCCGCCAAAAGAATAGTTGATTGCCAATATAAAAAAACCCTCAAGCAAACTACACTTGAGGGGAATCTTAAGGGGAAATAAATGAAACAACTTATTTAACTAATGTCATTCTCTTTACACTTCTAAAATTATCTGTTCTCAATTCATAAAAATATGTTCCTGAAGATAGAGCTGAAGCATCGAATTGCACTTCATACATTCCTGCGCTTAGCTGTCCGCTAAATAAATTAGCTACTACCTGGCCAAGCATGTTATACACTACTATCTTTGCATTCTGAATACCACCTGATGTCTGTGGAATTCCAAATCTAACTTTAGTTGTAGGATTGAATGGGTTCGGATAGTTCTGGTTTAATTCATAGACCTTAGGTATCTCACCGCCAATGTTTGTTAATCCTGTTAGTATGGTTGTAGTAAATGACCATCCTTCAGACCATTCACTTGATCCTGATTGAGAATGATATCTGATTCTCCAGAAGTGCTCCGTAACTTGAGCAAGTGGTGTTTCTACTGTATATTCTGATACATTTAACCCGGATTTTGCAAATACTATTTCTGTAAATTCATTATCTAATGCAATTTCTATTTCATATACGGATTCAATGTTATCGGCATCATTCCAATCTAATACAGGTGTTAGCTCAATGTTTGATGCTCCATTTTTTGGGCTTAATAAAACCGGTGCGGGCGGCTGAGAGGATTCCGTTGTAAATGTGAATACACTTGAGTATTCTCCCTCTCCGCCTTTGTTTGCAGCATTGACTCTCCAATAATATGTAGTATTCTCATTTAATGGACTCAAATCATTTGAAAATTCGGAAACAGTCATTGAGTCTACATCTATCACAATGTTATTGAATAAGGAATCACCTGATACCTGAATTTTATATATTTCAGCACCACTAACATCTTCCCAATCAAAAGTCGTTACCACGCTGATTCCAATGGAACCGTGAGTTGGAGTAAGAAGAACCGGAATCATGGGAGTAGCAGAAATAGTTCTAAAACCAAATACACTGCTGTATTCACTAGATCCGTTCACATTTACTGACCTGACTCTCCAGAAATACCAGTTCCCATTAACTAATGTACCCGGCTGAACAGCAAAGTCTGTTGATGTGATATTTATTTCTTCTAATAATGGAGTTCCAAAAGTAGTATCTTGCGAAATTTGTAATTCATAACTGTCTGCATTATCTGCTGCATTCCATTCAAGAATAGGCGTAAGAGTCAAACCTGTCAAGCCGTTTGATGGAGAAACTAATTCCGGAGTAGAAGGCATAACAATAGGTGCTGCTGCTGTAGTAAAGCTGAACATTTCAGCATATTCACTTGAGCCGTTTACATTTGTTGCTCTGACTCTCCAGTAATATTCTGTACTGTTATTCAGTATAGTTGAATCTATTCCATAAGTCGATAGAACGATATTACTAACGTCAACTATAGTATTTCCAAAAGATGAATCTGATGAAATTTGAAGCTGGTATGTTTCAGCATTATCTGCATCACTCCAGTCAAAGGTCATTGCAAGATTCTGATCTAAAGCACCATTTTCAGGAGTTAGAAGCTCAGGTACTGAAGGTAACTCAACAATCACGTCAACAGTTGTAAAGCTAAATACTTCGGAATATTCACCGGCGCCGCTTGTATTATGTCCTTTGACTCTCCAGTAATATTCTGTTCCGTTTGTCAGTATACCTGTTGCAAACGAATAAGCTGAGCTCAATATTCCGGTTTCATTCACTATAGTTGTCAAAAATTGTGAATCTGTCGATACCTGGACATCGTATGTCTCTGCGTTTATTACATCATCCCAGTTTAAAATCACGTCCAGTGGCTGAGATGTTGCTCCGTTTTTAGGTGCTGTTAAAACGGGAATGTTCGGAACAGCGATCAGCACATTAAAATTACCCGTAAATTCCGTTATTTGTTCATTCGGCTGTATGGTAATATTATTCAATATCGCGAGTACACTGTATAAACCATTTGGAGCTTCATTACCTGCTTTTATGCGCATGGTAATGTCAAAAGTTTGACCGGGAAATAATGGAAATCCCTGACCTTCTCCGAATGTTCCGCCGAGTTTACCGTTCATTTCGGTCAATTCAAGATTTATCCATCCTATACCATCAAAATATTCTACAAGGATGTCTCCCTGCTCTAGAGCAGCAGTACTGCTGAATTCATACGGAACTGTAAGGTTTGAAAATGTACCGCCTGATAATTCATTGGTAATTGTAGAGGTAAATACCTCCCAGTCCGCTCCAATGATTACGTTTTGTGGGAATACGACATTCAATAAAGGAAGTGTGTAAGTTGTAAACGTAAATGCTTCTGAATATTCTCCCTCACTGTCGTTGTTGGAAGCCTTTACTCTCCAAAAGTATTGTGTGTTTATATTCAGTACACCTGGACCTGCTGTGTATTCGGATGAATTAAGATTTAACTCTTCGATTACTTTAGTTAAAAACTGGGGATCGGTGGATACCTGTAAAGCATATGTGTCTGCGCCGTCAACATTATCCCAGTCGAAAGCTGTTGCTGTACCTTGTCCAATAGCATTGTTTATCGGAAGTGTCAATACCGGACTTCCTATTACCGTTCTAAAAGTAAACGGACTTGACCAGTCACTGGTTATATTCTCATTGTCTTTATAGCTTACTCTCCAGAAGTATAAAGTATTATTCATTAATGCTCCTGATCCGAGAGTAAGTGATGTATCATTTATATTAGTGTCGCTGTATGTAACATTAACAAATTGCTCATCTGTTGATATTTCCAGAGCATAACTTACTGCTGTGGACATGCTGCTCCAGTTTAAAGTGGGAGTAACAGTCACATTAAAAGACCCGTTGGACGGTGAAATTAATTCCGGTCCTGGTAATGGATCTGCAAATGAATTTGCCGTAAAGAAAAAGCTCAACACCAATAAAATTGAGCCGGTCATAAAGTTTTTTAAATTTCTCATAATTTGTTTATTTTAATAAAAGAATGTTTTTATCAATTTTTCTATACAAAGTTACCCATATGAACTGCCTTAAAAAATCAGCGAAAAAACTATAATCTTGTCAGTGTGGAGTCTGGTCGCTTATCGGGATTTGTCCTACAGTATGTAAGCACTCTTTTGTCAATTAAAAAACCCGCCGTTAAGCGGGTTGGGGCAAAAAGAAGAAATTAAGAAAAGTTAGTTTGATATGTTTAGATCAGTTGGTTTTGTACGGCATAAAACATTAGTTCGGCATTATTTCGCATTTCCATCTTCTCCAGTATCCGCGATCTGTACGTGCTTATGGTCTTTACACTTAGATATAGCTCGTTTGCAACTTCCGTTGCTTGCTTGCCTGATGCTAACTTACAGAATACCTGGAATTCCCTGTTTGATAATGTCTTATGGGGATGGTCATCCATTCGTCCAGCAATGTCAAATGCAAGTATCTCAGCTACAGAACGGCTTATGTACTTACCGCCCTGGTGCACTTTCTTTAAAGCAGTGATTAATTCCTCAGGAGCGCTTTCCTTGGTCAGGTACCCTGATGCCCCCGAACGTAATGTTCTTGTGGCAAATTGTTCTTCAGGATGCATGCTTAGTATTAGAATTGGTAATTCTGGTTTTAGTCTTTTTACATCTGCCAATATCTCGATTCCGTTTTTATCCGGAAGCGATATATCGAGAAGCATAATTTCAGCGTCTGTGTTATTTACCAGGTCCATCGCGTCATGAAAATTCTCTCCCTCTCCAATTACTTCAAATCCCGGTTCTTCGGTTATGATTTGTTTAAGCCCGCTGCGCACAAGCTTGTGGTCGTCTATGATTATTATTTTCATGTGAATTTTCTTCGAAATATTGTATTAATGGAAGTTTGAGTTTTACTGTTACACCTTGCCCCTGATTGTTTTGCACCGTGAGTATACCTCCAAATGCTATGGCTCTTTCTTTCATCCCTATTATTCCGAATGAATTTAATTTTTCAGAATTGAAAAGTCCCTTGCCGTTATCTGATATTTCCAGGCATAAAAGTGAATTTATATTTGAAACCGATATCTCCACAATGGTTGCATCGGAATGCTTGGATATGTTAGTCAGTGATTCCTGGAAAATCCGGAATATTGCTATTGATCGTTGAGGATCGATTTTTATATTCTCGACCGGGAGGTTTAAAACACATTTTGTACCCGTTCTTTTGCTGAATTCTTTTGTCTGCCACTCTATCGCAGAAAGCAAACCCAGCTTATCTATTACTCCCGGTCTGAGATCTGAGGATATTTTCCTCACTGTTTTTATTGTAGAATCTATGGTATCTATTAATGATATTGCCTTATTTCTTAAGGCATCTTCCGATAGTTTTCTCTCGAGCCATATTGCGTCTATTTTCATGCAGGTAAGCGTTTGTCCCAGTTCGTCGTGTATCTCTCTTGCTATCCTCGTTTTTTCTTCTTCTCTGATTGATTCTATCCGAGCGCTTAAAGCTCTTAGGGCTTTTTTGGATGTTTCTATTTCTTTCTCGGCATTATGCTTATATAACGCTATTTCAATGTTCGTATGAAGCTCTCTTTCTGTTACCGGCTTGATTATGTATCCGTGAGGTTCGGTTGCTTTTGCCCTGTTTAGGGTCTCTGCGTCCGATAGACCTGTAACATATATTATCGGTATGTCAAACCGAGCCTTTATTATGCTGGCGGTCTTTATACCGTCCAGTCCGTCCTTCAGCATTATGTCCATTAGTATCAGGTCCGGACAGGATGCGGAGACTGCACCCAGAGCAGCCTCCCCTGTTTGTACTGCCGCACTAATTTTGTAACCCAAACTCTTTAATATCTTTTGTATGATAAGAGATGAAAGTTCATCGTCTTCTACAAGTAATATTTTTATTTCCCGATTCATGCGTTTTATAATTTTACAGTTAGCGTGGAAAAATAATGCAGTCTTTTAATTTCGAAAAGTTCATTATTGTTATTTTAATTTAATGAAACTTGCTTTATTGCCTGAAATCCGTTTATTGCTCTGTAGCGCGTTATGTCACTGAATAGATTATCTATTCTCCCCGGTATGAGGTGTTCCCTGGCAACACATCCGCCGTTAAGCTCTTTAATAAGACCTAAAACCATTCTGCAGCTGTATTCTATTTGCGAGTTATTGGCAAAGTCATATCCTAACAAGTCTTCGTCATGATTCTCTTTTACTTTTTCAATAAATTCCTGAATGGTTTTAGGTTTGGGCAGATCTTTCAAATATCTTGCTTCCCAGTTCTCTTCGTACACTACCTTGGCAAAGAAGGGGAGCTTTGCCATAAGCTTTAGAGATTCCTCTGTTGTTACACAGTCTCTCACAGTATGCAGCACCGATCGCATTATCCTGTATACTTTTCCTTTATCTTCTATTCCGAGTCTGTATGAAAGATCATTTATCATTTTGGTATTAGGTATTTTTAATTTTGTGTGTTAATGAGTAGTTGTTTCTGTAAATGTTTTATCATATCCACTCTGTTTGGCTCAGGCATTGTGAGCATATTGCTCCTCAGCGATATTACATTCCTGTTATTTAGATCTGATAAAACTTTTATGAATGACTCTACCGTAGAGCCTAAAAAATCCACCAGCTCCGGCATTGTTATGCTCAATCTCGTTTCTTCATTGCCCATATCCGCGTATTTGCCCTCAATCAAATCCACACCAGCCCTGTTCATTAAAACTTCTTCTTGCTCTTGAAGTTCGATTGAGGTTAACTTAAAAAAATACTTTGTAATATCTTTTGAGTTCATTAGCGCCATAAAATCCTTTTTGGCAATAAAGTAAAGGATAGTGTCCTCTATAGCAACGGTGCTTTTTGTATACAAGTTATTATTGATCAAATCATCGTAACC
Source organism: Bacteroidota bacterium (assembly GCA_023429265.1). Lineage (GTDB taxonomy): Bacteria > Bacteroidota > Ignavibacteria > Tepidaquicellales > Tepidaquicellaceae > JAEYVS01. The sequence goes on from JAEYVS010000183.1 coordinate 9,078, forward strand.
AGAGAATTGACCTTTTTTAACGTTTCTCAATAAGACTTCGTTTCCTGTCTTGTCCTTCCTGTATATGTTCAAACTTCCTTTCTTCACATAAAACAATCCCGCAGGTTTGCTCCCTTCTTCGAATACCCTCATTCCCTTTCTATACTCCCGCGTTTCGAAATCAAAATTACTCTCACTAAATTCCAGTTCTTTGGGAAGTCCCTCTTTTTTGTTTTTGTTTTTCATTCTCTTTTTTTGCCAGAAATTATTTAATTAATAAATCTATACAAAATTAGGAAGAATCTGTACGCGGGGTTAGACGTATTCAGCGTAATTTATTAAAATACCCGATTTACGTATAATGAGTGAAAATTGCGTAGGTAAGAAATTTGAAGAAGATTGTTCTGCGTAAAATTACGTAGGGAACGTAATCTCTAAGAATCCAGTAATTTATTCTTTATGGCGTAGTTTACAAGCCCTGCGGCATTCTTAATATTGAGCTTTTGATGGAGATTTCTGCGGTGCGTATCTACCGTGCGGGTACTGATAAAGAGCCTCTCACCGATCTCTTTGTTCGTCAAGCCCTCTGCTATCAGCTTCAATACCTCTATTTCTCTGTCCGTCAGCGGGACGTCTGTCTCCTGCTTTTGAGTCCTGCTCTTCTTGATCTTATCCAGCTGGAATAATATCACATTTGAGGCTTCCTTGCAAAAGTAGCTGTCACCTCTGGATACTACTTTAATGGCTTCCAGAAGCTCATCTACTCCGGTACTTTTCAATACATATCCCATTGCTCCCGCTTTCAGCATCTCTATAATGTAATTCTCCTCATCGGAAGTGGAAACAGCCATAACCTTGATTGCCGGGTATTTCTTCTTTACAAGCTTTGTAGCTTCTATGCCGTTTATTCCCGGCATATTAATGTCCATCAATATCACGTCCGGCTTTTCTGTTTTAAGCTTTTCGATAAGCTCATCGCCCGATTCAGCTTCCGTGACCTCTACCTCACCTGTATCATTTAATATGTTCATCACTCCCTGCCTGAACATTTTATGGTCATCCGCGATTAATACTTTTAGCTTCTTCATTGGTTATTTTATAATTGGATCTCCACCGTGACCGAAGTCCCATTTCCGGGTCTTGAGTCAAAATTTGAAAACCCGTTCATTGATTTTACACGGCTTTCGATATTCCTTAATCCAAGTCCCTTTGTCTGCGATTTACTTACGTCAAATCCCCTGCCGTTATCCTCCACTGTGCACACCACGCTCTTTTTATGTTTGATTAGCTGCACATTGATACGTGATGCCCTTGAATGTTTGATCGCGTTATTGACAAGCTCCTGTACCACTCTGTATATCCCGGTTTCCATATCCGCAGGTAGTCTCTTCGTTATTCCCGATTTATAAAAAGTCACATTCAGCTTGCCTGTCCGTTCGAGCCTTTCACACAACTCCCTCAATGCTGAAACCAACCCAAAGTCTTCAAGCGTCCGCGGCATTAGATCCTTGGATATGGTTCTGACCTCATCCATCGCGTAGTTTATCTGGTTGACAGAATCGTTGAAATAACTTCTGTGCTTTTCTGCCAGCTCCTCCACTACAGGAGCTACAACCTCGAGATTATTCTTCACACTGGAAAGCAATGGCGCGAGACCATCGTGCAGCTCCCGGGAGATCCTTTTTCGCTCATTTTCCTGGCCTTCCACGACCGCATTTAACAGGTCTCTTTCACGGTTTTTGCTGTCGGTAATGTCTATCCCGGTTTTTATCACATAGAGAATTTCTCCGAGATTATTTTTCAGCATTGTATTGGACCAATGAATTAGTCTTTTTCCGTTCTTTTTTGAGATCCAGAATATTTCATTATCGATCGGCTCCCCTGATTTGATCAGCTTTCTGAAGATCTCTTTGGATATCGGTATCTGGTCTTTTGGCATAAGGGTGGTAATCCATAGGCTTTTCCCTAAAACATTCTCCGCTTTCAAGCCGGTAACTTTCTCGCACATACTATTAAATCTTACTATTCTCCCCTTTACATCCTGCACGACAATGAGCGCGCTGACCGTTTCGATGAGCGTATCTATAAAGCTCCTTTCCATAGTCAGCTGCTTCTTCGCCTCTACTCTTTCAGAGATATCCACAATAAATGCCATACCAAACATTCCTGCATCAGTAGTGTAAGATCCGAGACTTACCTCGATCGGAAACAGATCTCCGTTTTTCTTTTTTCCGTGAAGCTCTAGACCCGAGCCCATCGGGCGGGAGTGAGGTTTATTAAAAAATCCTTTGATATGGTGACTGTGTATGTGGCGGGATTCATCAGGGAGTAGGTTGGATAGATTCATCCCCAATAATTCTTTTTTGTCATAGCCGAACATCCTCGCGCAGACATTATTAGCGCTGACGATACGTCCCTGCTCATTGATCATTAAAAAACCGCCGGGTATCGAATTGATAAAGGGATTTAAGTAGGCAGTTATCTCGCCGGCTATTGGGGACTTTATTTCCGTCCTCTTATTCACCACATTTAAGATACTTTTAGATACTTTACTATTGCTTTCTCCAATGAGAAAATAGTGATTTATCTTAAAACATCAAACATATTTAAATAGCTGGTAGCTCAATTATTTCAAAAAAAAAGGGACTTTTAAATGGTATACTTCAATAAAAATGCATTTAATTTCATAGCTCGTGCTGTGTCTGCGATACCCATATCGGCAGGTCGTGGTCTATCTGCCCGAGCAGCATATTCAGCTGGCCTGTGTGGTGCATCACGTGCCGCATATTGTACAGCGCCATCTCAAACAACGTATATGATCTGCGGTCATTCCTCCATTCCCTCTCAATCAGCGCAGGATCGGCAATGAAGTCATTAAGAAGCTTTTTTAGTTTCACGCGGCAATGCTCGGTGTAATCAATGAGCTCTGCTTTTGTGTAGATGCTGTCGGGTAGGATTCCC